>VMGQ01000002.1 GCA_007376635.1 Candidatus Peregrinibacteria bacterium Greene1014_49 | reverse complement strand
ATGGAGCGCCAATGGCTCGAGGCGGCCGATATCAAAATGCCCAGGGTTTTTGCAACACCCGAGGAGATCGAGAAGGCCGTGATCGTAAAATTCCACGGTGCCGGCGGAGGATTCGGGTACTTCATCGCCAAGAGTGCGGAGCAGTTTTACGAAGTGAAGAACCGCAAGTATCCGGAACAAAACGATTTCGCGCTCCAGGAATACATCGTCGGTGTTCCTATCTACGCACACTACTTCTTCTCACCGCTTACGCAAGAACTCGAGATCATGAGCTTCGACAAGCGCTACGAAAGCAACGCCGACTCTATCGGCCGCATTCGTGCGGAGGATCAACTTGCCGCCAATATTTTCACGTCCTACACCATCGTCGGCAACATTCCGGTCGTCATCCGCGAATCATTGCTTCCGGAGTTCTTCGCGATGGGAGAGAGGGTCGTGGAAACCAGCAAGAAAATGTGCGGAGGCAAAGGATTGTTTGGACCGTTCTGTCTCGAGTGTATCGTCACGCGGAAGTTGGAAATCTTCGTTTTTGAGATCTCTGCTCGCATTGTCGCTGGCACCAATCCCTTCGTTGAAGGATCGCCGTACACGGCACTGCGATACAAAGAGCCCATGAGTACAGGAAGGAGGATAGCGCGGGACATTAAGACGGCGATTGAGGAGGGGAGATTGAGTGAAGTTTTGGGCTAAGATAAGCTATTTTCTTGATTGGTTTGCTCCGCGGAATTCATTGACAAAATACAATTTAATTATATAGTTTTATAACTTCATTCTTCTCTTCATGTCGCCTGACAATTCCTCAGCTTTCGACCACGATACCTATCAAGATCGATCACTGGATATTGGTCGTATTGGCGAGATCGACCTTCAGTATCCGGATAATCTGAAAGACGTGCAGGCGATTTTGAATGCCATTCATGTGCCTGGATCCGGAAAGCCACGTTTAGAAATCAACGATTGGGCGCAACGACGTCTGATTGAGGTACAAACGAACATGCTTCGCGTTGCAGGGCGTGGAAGTAATCGAAAAGTTTCCATCATGAATGTCCGATGCGGCGGGAAAACACCGCAGGAAATGGAAGTGCTTTTTACGCGACTTCAGGCATTGGAGAAATCTCTGCCATCGCTTGCTGGTGTGTTGCTTACCATCAATCCCGGATGGGAGAGCAAGGTAGAGCCCGGACGCATGACCGAGAGAGCGGTCGAGCTTGCGTATCGAGACAAATGGACCAGTCTGCCGCGCGTACCCATTCTCCCCATACCGGTGCAGGGATATTCCTTTACTGCTGCGCTCAATGGAGGTCTCGCGCTGACGGAAGGCATGGCGCGCCAGGCGGGAATAGATACGGAGCGCGTGATGATCGTACCGATGTCCTTCGACGTTGAAGTGCCGAGTGCCGAGGCTGCTCGCTTTGAATGTGCCCTCCAAAACCAATCCCATGTGCTCACGGCACGCATGCTTCCAGATGGATCGTTGGCATTTCCAGGAGCTCCTGAAGAGTTGCAGCAACATTTTCATAACATGCTTCTCAACCCCGGCGCTGTTCATGGAGCCGATGCAGATTTGGATAACGATACATCTGCGCTGATGACTGCATACAAGGAACTTTCCCTTGGACGCAATTCATTCCAAGCGCACTGCGTCAAAGATGTGGTAGCACGTGGAGGCATCCATCCACTCTGCGACGCAAACCCGCATCATTTCACTCGATTGCAGGAACCTGGCATTGCCGAGTGGTTTGCAAAAACGAAAACGAAGCAGCAGATCGATGGTATGGAGGATCGCGAGTTCTGGCTCTATCTTCTCAAGTATCACGCCGAAAAAGTGCGTGCAGCAGTATTATCTGTGGTGAATTACCGTGACCATTCCATGGTCAGCCAGCAGGCGTATAGCGCGGCGAAAGCCATACGCGAGATCACTGGCATTCATATCATTGCTGCGGGAGCCGCGGACTCTGTCATCCTAGACGATGGTCGCACTCTGGAGTTTATAGACGGAGTGGTGCCTGAAGAGCTGCTCGAATTCCGTATGGGGGCGGCTCTTGCCATATAGCTGGCTATAGCATCGCTATGATCATTTGCTGCATTCAGTCTGGAAAAGCGGTAAGCTCCTGCTATGGATCTCTCTTCCATCCTCTCCGGTTACGATCAGAAGCATCTGACCGTCGGCATGCTCGGCGGCCACAGTGCTCTCGATGTCGCGCACGGCGCGAAGAAGTATGGATTTGGAACGGTATGTGTCGCACGGAAGGGGAGGGAGAAGACGTATGAGAAGTACTACAAGTGTCGGGAATCGGGAGTGGGGAGTGGGGAGGTGGGCTGTATCGACGAGACGATTATCGTGGATAAATTTGAAGACGTCTTGCAGAAAAAGATTGTCGATAAGCTTCAAAATATGAACACAATTTTTGTTCATAGTAGATACTTCTGCGTGTACTTCCCGGATTACACAAAGGTGGAAGAGGAGTTTGCCATTCCGATCTTCGGCTCGCGGCATTTGCTGAAACTTGAGGAGCGCGATCAACCGTATAACCAAAATCATCTGCTGCGCGATGCCGGCATCCGGACGCCGAAGATGTATACGACCGCGAAGGAGATCGACCTCGGTCGTATGGTGATCGTGAAAGCGCGTGAAGCGCAGCGCAAATACGAGCGAGGCTTCTTTCTCGCCACTGCCGCGGACTTCGACGATCGCGTGAACGCGCACATCAAATCAGGAATGATCAGCCCCGATGCTATGGATGACGCGACGATCGAGGAGTTTGTCGTTGGCGCTCCCGTGAATTTCAACTTCTTTTATTCGCCGCTGACGGGAGAACTGGAACTTCTCGGAACAGATACCCGCCGGCAGACCAATCTCGACGGATTTCTCCGGATGACGGCTGAAGATCAAACATGGGCGAAACAGTTCACCTCCGTGAAGATGGTGGAAACGGGACACATCGCCTGCACTGTCAAAGAATCCCTGCTGGAAAAAGCCTTTGAGCTCGGGGAAAAGTTCGTTACACAATGCAAAAAGCTTCCGAAGAAGCTCGATCCGACGGGAAAAGGCATTATCGGGCCGTTTGCCCTCCAGGGAGCGGTGGTGACGGAAGATGGCAAAGAGGACATTGTTATTTTTGATGTGAGCTTCCGCATGCCGGGTTCCCCCGGAACATTTGCGACGCCGTATACGCGGTATCTCTATGGCGAAGCGATGTCTGTTGGAGAACGTATTGGCATGGAACTCAAGGCGGCGGTAGGAGAGGGGAGGCTGGAGGAGGTGGTGACATGACAAACATCCCGAGGAAGGATCAGCAGTCGGAATGTGAGGCTATCTCGAGATCGAGCGGAATGGCAACGACATAGGCACCCGAAAGTACATTCAGATTCACGCCGTTTATGCAGCTTGCAGCATTTGTTTGGCAAATAGAGAGAGGAGTGCTTGTTGGAATGCTTGAAGGAAGATTCCCGCGATGATCTACGCCGTACTGGTGCACGGCATTGAGAATCGCCTGAATGTCGCTACTGCGTTGTGCATTCCGCGTGGCGCCCAGTTGTCTCGTGGGGTTTACTGCCTGGAGCGTTAGGACGAGAAGCACGCTGATGATGCCGATCACAAGGAGAAGCTCAATGAGAGTGAAGGCAGAGCGTGAACGCATACAGTTAAGAATGGTGGAGCATCAGGTACGAGGTTCAAACTTTTTGAACCCCAAAATGCCGATCTCATTATAACAGCAGAACAACTGAGAGGACTGACAAATTCACTGTTTTCGATAATTTCCATTCTGAAAAATCCTCCCGAAAATCCATGGCGATTCGTGATGTAAACGACATGTGCGTCAAGGGAGCTGCCGGGACTTTTCAAACTTTTGGCTCGGAAAGAAATGGCTTAGTAGTAGGGCTTTCCTTTGTCGTCGATGCCCAAAGCATTCGGATCATCGAGTGGTTTTTGGTCTCGTATCTGTTTGATGGTCATGAGTAGGCCAATCACGTTACTCATCTGCACATTATCCAAATCTGAATCAAAGTCGGCCATAGTGAGCAGACCATAGAATTTGTTGGGAGAGATATTCAAGCGAAGACGCTCCTAAGTGGAAATACAGCAAGCTGTGAAGCTTGCCCTAAAAATGCAATACTACAAGGTATGAAGATCAGCGACAATGATCGGGACATGCTCTGGGGCGAAGATGGTCCATACTCAGAAGCTAAACTGGTTTTGAATACAAGAATCTTAGACGATCATGTCTCACGAGTGATGGTTGAAGTGGAGGCGAATATAAATCCGACGACATTCAGAATTATCAAAAAGAATAAGCACCACTTTGCGAATGATCCTGTATTAACACAGCTACTGGAAACTGCGAGGTATGATGGAAAACACAATGGTTACCTTGTCTCTGCGGGAGTCGAAGAATGGTCTGACGATCCGGCGGTGATGAAAAGAGCCCAGGAACGGCTGCGCTACATGAAAGATGCAATCATGAGGATGCATGAATTTGTAATAGAGCATTTGGAATTGTAGAAATGTTTGTTTACATCTCTTGACTCGTTGTATACAAACTACTATACTTTGTATACATTCGTTAGAAGATGCCAACAAAGCCTATGGAACCCATTAAGCTCGGCACACTGCGGGCACAACCAGAAGGCTTCAAGGCCTTTATTCCAAGCCAGTTCCCTCCAAAGGATGGGTTTGCATTCGATGCAAAACTGCTGAAGAAGAACGATGAAGCAACGCGACTGCTTGGCAAGTTAGACGGCATCACAAAGCTATTGCCTGATCAGGATTTTTTCCTGCTTATGTACTTGCGCAAAGACGCTACGGCATCGAGCCAGATCGAGGGAACAATGGCAACGATGATCGATGCCATCGAAGCGGAGGTACGAACAAGCGGCGATATCCCCGCCGACGTCGATGATATCTTGCACTACATTCAGGCGTTGAATTACGGAATGAAGCGCGTACGGGAAGAGAATTTCCCGATGTCGCTTCGCTTTGTGCGTGAATTACACAAAAGGCTGATGGATAGTGCGCGAGCAACGCACTTTGCAGACCCCGGAGAGTTTCGCAAAAGCCAAAACTGGATCGGTGGCGTACGACCGGATAGTGCGTTTTTCGTACCGCCTCCGGTTCCTGAAATGCAAGCAGCACTGAATGATCTGGAGAAATTCATGCATGCAGACGATTCAATGCCTACGGTCATTAAAGCCGGCATTCTTCACTCACAATTTGAAACAATCCATCCGTTTTTGGACGGTAACGGAAGAACGGGACGCATGCTCATCACCTTCTATCTGTGGAAGGAGGGGTATTTGGAAAAGCCTGTTCTGTTTCTTTCTTCCTTCTTCAAGAAGCATCAGAAACTTTACTACGAGAAGCTTTCTGATTATCACAACGGCTTCGTTACACCATGGGTAGATTTCTTTTTGGATGGCGTGATCGAGATCGCAAAGGAGGCCATCGAGATCGTCGCGGATATTACCAGTCTGCGCGAACAGGACATGGCCAAGGTGCAGACACTGGGCAAGCGTGCATCCGAAAGCGCCATGAAGGTGTTACCAAGGCTATACGGTCAACCTATCGTCAACACTGCGTTGATTCAGGTATGGACGGGCTTCACGCGCGCAGGTGCACAAACAGTTATTGATCGTTTCATTGCCATTGGCATTCTTGCTCCAAAACATAAGGACAAAAAATACGGCCAATCGTATATGTATACCAAATATCTAAATATTTTTACCCGCAGTGATGCGTAATCCATGTTAGAAGTACGGTTTTCCCTTCTCGTCGATCCCTAAGGCATCAGGATCATCGAGTGGTTTTTGCTCTCGTATCTCTTTCATGATCATAAGTAGGCCAATGACGTTGCTCATCTCCACATCGTCCAAATCTGGATCAAAGTTGGCCATAGTGGGCAGGCAGTTGATCGATTGCTCAAGGAAGGCAACGATGTGGGCTCGACTTTGTTGTAAAGATGAAGCAAAAACTCTCCCACCTTGAGCGGGGTGGAGAGTATTATGTATTCATGACCGAATTAGATTTGACTGCTTTCTCCGAGGAAAAAGGTTGAGAAATAGCAAAGAGAATGATTAATGAACATGATGAAGCTTCATTCGAAATTGATGCTAAAGAGATAGAAGCTGACATTTATGCCTGGTCTTTGCATGTATCAAATGGATTATTTTTAGAAAACGGCTCATTTAATTTCGATCCTCAAACTGAAAAATTGAGACTTGTTCTTGATTACCGTTTAGATGCAACAAAAAGAGAAATCCGAAAACTCAGTCGCAAAGAAGTTTTGGCAAATTATGTGAAGTTATGTGTTCTCGATTCATTAAAGGATAAAGGCATCCATATGACCTGAAGGGACTTGAACTGCTGGGTGTGCAGACTCGCACTAAGTGCAACAAAAAAGCGCCAAGTGGCGCTTTGTGAGCAAACTAGATCAAAGTGTGCAAAGTTGTCATGGTGGAGCTGAAGGGAGTCGAACCCTTGACCCCCTGCTTGCAAAGCAGGTGCTCTGACCAACTGAGCTACAGCCCCACGATCAGATCATAATGAATAAATGATCGGCAATCGAGGAAAAATTCCCTCATCGCCTTATCCTCTCATTGCACCCGGAATCAGAAACTTGAGTGGATACAGGAAGAAATCCGTCGTTCCCGTCATCTTCGCAAGGGAAAAGAAAAACAGGATGATGCCGACGATGATGGCCATGTTATAAGGACCACCGACATACTTGGTCCATTCGGCACCGCCGAAGAGATCGCCGACTGCTTCGCGGTATTTGATGATGGCGATGCTGGCGACTATTCCAATGAGACCGAGGAAGATTTCCATAAGAGGGGAGAAAAGGCAGAAAGTGCAGGAAAGGCAGGAAAGGCAGGAAAGGCAGGAAGGATGATCAGAGAACTTTATCCAGTTCCTTTATTACATCCTCTTTTGTTCTCCCTCCGATAAACGTGGAGACTGGCTGGCCGCCTTTGAAGAGGACGAAGGTGGGAATACTCATGACATTGAACTTTCCCGGAATGTCGATATTTTCATCGACGTTGATTTTCACGAATTTTACTTTGCCTGCATATTCTTTGTCGAGCTCTTCGATGATCGGAAGCATCGCTTTGCATGGGCCGCACCAGGGAGCCCAGAAATCCACAAGGACGGGGATAGGGGATTCCAAAACTTCTTTCGGAAAGTCGGCGTCGGAGATGGGGGAGGGCATGGCTAAGGATGGAAACTGTGAGGGGAGTATAGAACATCGTGAGATCGTGAGGTAGTGAGATCGTAGGTCGGGCGATGATCTCACGATTTCCCCACTCACGATTCCGTCCTCCCTCTACTCAATATCTCCTTTGTAATCTTCTTCCCCACTTCTACCGCCGGCTGCCCGTACGGATCAATCCGATAGAGCTTTCCGAGGAGGACAACTTCGGTCATGAGCAGGAAGAAGAGCTGGCCGAGGTGGAAAGCATCCAAGCGCGGAAGGGTAATGGTTATGCATGGCCGCTTGCCGCCGATGAGCGCGCGGCTGGTGCCTTCGTAGCAGGCATCAAGCAGCTGACCGAAGGTCTTTCCGGCGAGATAACTGAATGCATTCTCCACATCATCTGGGATCGTGAGACGGACTTTCTCCTCTTCGCGAATAAAGAGATGCCATGCCATACGAGGGCCTGCCATCCATTGTTGGAGAAGCGAATGTTGATCTTGCGTTCCGATTGCGGCTATGGGAATGGGATTATGGGTTTCGGTTTTCCCGAGGCTTTCGGCTATCAGTTGCTGATCCCACCGCGCAAACTGCTCCAAGCGTGACGAATACGGCATGATCACGCGGAGCGGGTAGCCACGCTTCACATCGAGCAGGTATTGCATGGCGGCGAGCATGGCGGCGGGATTTTCCTCGAGTACCGATCCCTGGCAGGTGGTGTCCATCTCTTTGGCGCCACGAAGGAATTGCGTTGTGTCCCCGCCAAGCAGTGCCATCGGTAAAAGTCCTACGGGGGTAAAGATACAAAAACGTCCGCCGACTCCCGGGGGGATCGGGAGCATTTGAATGGCGCGTTCGAGGCAGAAGCTCCTGAGAGATCCTGCATGCGGATCCGTGATCGCAATCACGCGTTCGGCTGCTCGTTCTTTCATAGCTTCCTTCAACTCGTTCCAAAATAGGAAGAACGCACTCATGGTTTCGAGCGTTCCGCCGGATTTACTGACGACCACGACCATCGCTGTGCGCCAGTCGACGAGATTTTTGTACATGTTGAGAATGGCAGGATCGATAGTATCGATCACGATGAATTCCACAGTCTCAGGTCCTTCAAACACATCTTGGATCACGCGTGGACCAAGCCCCGAGCCGCCGATGCCGATCCAGACGATGGTTTTGATTCTGTCCGCGCGAACCCGCATCGAAATTTCGCGCACCGCTTCGCTGGACGCGCGGTCGTAGGGATCCATCGACCATGCATGCTCTCCCTTGGCTCGTTCCTTTAGAAAGTCATCCACGTAGCGTCGCATGCCGGTGCGAAGCGTCGAAAGTTCTTGATCAGGAATTCCCCGCGAGGGTGTAATGGCTTTGGCCAGCGCTGCGGAGATATCGAGGTGGAGCATGGAGCTTCTATGGTACGAGAGAGGGCGTGCGAGTGGAAGAGTGGTTGTGAGTGTATTGGGTTTGTTAGGTTGTTTGGGTTTATTGGGTTGCATCTATACATGCATCAATGCCGTTTACTAGGTAAACCCAAAAAACCCAACAAACTCACTCAACCCAAAAACTCTCTTTATGCCGCTTTCCAGCAACAGGGCTGCTTACACTTTGTACAGTACTGTTCGCCGTTTTCATGTCCTTCTCCACTAATGCACGTAACAGAGCAACAAGCGGAACGGATAGTTTTAGTCATGGCACTCGGGAGCTTTCTGCGCTGCTCTGGGCTGATGTGTAGTGCACAGTGCTGCTTACCGTTCGTTGCTTTGCCGCAGCCTCGTACGAGGCAGGTCTCGTGCTTTTTTTGCATTTGGAGAGGAAAATCGTCGTGATCGTACTCTCTTTGCCGGGTTTTCCCTAAAAAAAGAGCCACATTATTCGGGTATCGGAATAACGGGATATCGGAATAACAGAAAAAACTTCAGACAATGCTTGCTCCGGTATTCCGTTATTCCGATAACCGGTATCCGATCATAACGCCCGCAATGCCGCGGTCACCCGCTCCTCCGTCGTCTTCAAGTCTTTCGGAAGTTTCTTCAACGTATCCAGCACGGTTGAGGTGTCGTACCCGAGACTCTTCAAGGCTTCGACCGCATCTTGGTCGTATTGCCCTCCCATATCGCCACCCTTCATTGCAGGACGGAAAAGATCAGATTGCTTCTCTGCGAGGGATTTGAGTTCGAGCAAAAGTTTCTCGGCGGTCTTTCTCCCGATCCCTTTGATGCTCTGGAGGATCGATGCATCTTCCTCACGGATCGCCTGCGTCAGCAGATCCTTCGGCACCGCGCACAATTCCAGTCCCAGTCGTGGCCCGATGCCCTGCATATTGATCAGCTCTTCAAAAAATAGTCTCCCTGCAGCCTCCGGAAATCCATAGAGATCGAGCCGGTCTTCTCGGACGTAGGTGCTGATCCATAGCAATCGTTGATCACCTTCTTGAAGCATCTCCCATGTATCGAGCGGAACTTTGACGCGGTAGCCCACACCCGAGATGTCCACGGTCACTTCGCCGATGGGACCTTTGTGGATAACGCCGCGGAGGGAGGAGATCATGAGGGGAGTATACAGGAACTCCTCCACCCCTAATCCCTCCTCCACGGGAGGAGGGGAATGTGTGTTTTTTGTTGTATGCATGCAATAAGGAAACATGTGCTCATTCACTCTAGAAACAGAGCTCCCCTTCCTCCCGTGGAGGAAGGGGTCGGGGGATGGAGGTGAAAACTCCTGCAATTTCCGCTATACTACTTAGAAATGCACACTTCTTCCCGCAAGCCACGGCGTTCGCGAATGGCACGTGGCAAGCGCTTCACACAGGCATGGATCGTTGCTGTGGCGTTCGCTTCGATTGCAGCAATCCCCGTTGCCACACAACACCTGACCGGTGCAGCCGACAGGGAAATGCTCGAAATTTCTTTGCAGGATGTGCTTCAGAATGCATCGCAGCGGTATCGCATCAGTACAGGTCTGCGCGCGCGCCAGCGCAACGGCGAAGAAGTGGCGGAAAAAAGTGCAGCAGAAATTGTACGCATCGGCGCGGAGCGCAAAAATATTCGACTGGAAATTGCCGCCTTGCGAGAAGTTGTTGCTGATGCGAAGAGCCGTTACCATATTGATCTGAAAGATCCTGCGCATGCTGCTGCGAGCGTGGAGAAGGAACGCAATGCACTCAGCGCATTTGTCCGTTACTTGAGTGCGCGCGGCATGTTTACCGGTCACCAGGGTTCTCTTCGTGAGCGCATGCGCAGAGCTCTCGTGCTCGGATCTCCGCTACAACATCGTAGGGAAGGGAGAAGTCTCCTCACGGCTCGAGCACGGCTGTATGCATTTTTCGTCAATGGGCAGGAGGTTTCAGAGCATCTCGCAGCACTCGAAGAGGAGCATGAAGCGCTTTCACAGCAATACCTCAAGAACGTGACGATATACGAACGTGCGACGATGACGGCACGCGCGAGTGAGGCGGAAATTGCCATGAATAAGCGTGTGATGGCCGATGTCCATAGCGAAGTATTACGATTACAAAGCGAACTCGCACGTATCGATGCCCGGCTTCAGCGCAAAGCCGAACGTGCGTTGATCGAAAAAGGTCTCATGGATGCGCGCCCGGACGCACATGCCGATGGCAAGCTTCCGGCATCCACTCTCGGATTTTTGTGGCCCGTCATTGGGAGAATCTCTGCGGGATTCCGCGCGCCCAACTATGAAAAGTATTTTGGTGTGCCACATCTCGGGATGGATATCGTGGTTCCCATGCGCACTCTCGTGCGAGCAGCAGCCGATGGCATTGTCTTTCTCGTGCGTGACGGTGGAGAGACTGGTTACAGCTATATTCTTCTAGGTCATCGTGGCGGCTTTGCAACGATCTACGGACATCTCTCGGGATTTGCGGTGACAGCGGGAGAGGAAGTCGCGGCAGGACAAACGATCGGCTTTAGCGGCGGCGAGCCGGGATCGTACGGTGCGGGGCAGATGACGAGCGGGGCGCATTTGCACTTTGAAGTGATACAGAATGGAGTGAATGTCGATCCAGTGGGGGTGTTGCCGTAGGGCGGTTCATTCCTCTTCATTATTTTCCCCTCCACCCCTACCCCCTCCTCCACGGGAGGAGGGGAATGTTTGTTGTGTGTTGTTTGCATGCCACAGGGAAAAATTCTGCTTGTTCACTCGTGAAGAAGAGCTCCCCTTCCTCCCGTGGAGGAAGGGGTCGGGGGGATGGAGGAGTCATCGTGTAGCCCCTACCACCACCACAAACTCTCCCTTCTTTACTATGCTTTCTGCAACGGTAGGAAGCTTTTCAACAGTCGTCACCACCACCATTTCATGCATCTTCGTTAATTCCCTTGCAATAACGACCGGTCGTTCTGGTTGTTCTTTCAGCACTTCTGCCAATTCCTTCAGAGTTTTTTCGATGCGATGCACCGATTCATAAAAGACGATCGTCCGTTCTTCCTCGATAAATGTTTTCAGCAGTGTCTGTCGTCCTTTTTTAAGGGGCAGGAATCCGAGGTATACAAATTGATTGATCGGAAGTCCTGAGGCGGAAAGTGCTGCGAGAAAAGCAGCAGGGCCGGGAATCGCTTGCATGGGAATATTGTTCTCACGCGCACGCGAGACGATTGCATATCCAGGATCGGAAATTCCGGGAGTCCCTGCATCGGATACCAGTACCAGATGTTGCCCGCTCTTTAGGCGCTCCAGGATCATTGCTACTTTTCCTTCGTCGCTATACCCGTGGCAGCTGATGAGTGTCTTCTTCGGAAGATTGAGTAATTTCAGCAACTGGCCTGTCACTCTCGTATCTTCACAAACAATCGCATCGCATGTTTTGAGCGTTTCTAAGGCTCGGAGTGTGATATCGCCGAGATTTCCTATAGGGGTGGAGACTATGGAAAGCATGTATCGCTACCGTAGCGGAGAGCCGTGGCTCTCCGCTACGGTAGCTGGCTCTCAAAAACTTTGTTTTCGTTGAAAATCCGCTATCATTCCCTTTGACGGTTCGCTTGCGGACCATTCCCTTTCGCTTACCGATGCCCAAGAAAAAAGATCCCCCAAAGAAGAAGCCTCCGCGTGATTCTGAGCCGGTTCCGCCGACTCCAGACCTAACGCCCGAGCCCAAAGCTGAAGCTGCTTCCACAAAAGAGCAGTCCATCCAGCTATCACTTGGAGAGTCTCTCGGCACCATCGGCCGTATTGCGCCGAGGCCGATTGTTGCGGAAATGGAGGAGAGTTACCTCGATTACGCGATGTCGGTCATCGTCGCTCGTGCTCTTCCGGATGCCCGCGATGGATTAAAACCGGTTCACCGACGCATCCTTTTTGCGATGCATGAGATGGGACTGCGGAGTACTGCCAAAAATAAGAAGTCCGCAGCCGTGGTGGGAGACGTACTCGGAAAATACCACCCGCATGGCGACTCTCCTGTGTACGAAGCCCTCGTCCGCATGGCCCAGGATTTCGCGATGCGTTATCCATTGGTACATGGACAAGGAAACTTCGGTTCGATTGATGGCGATAATGCTGCCGCGATGCGCTACACCGAGGTGAAGATGGCGCGGATTGCCGATGAAGTTCTCCAAGACATCGAAAAAGACACGGTGCTTTTTCGTCCCAGTTACGATGGAAGCCGCAAAGAACCCGCGGTTCTTCCCAGTAAAATCCCGAATCTTCTCCTCAATGGCTCTGTCGGAATTGCCGTGGGTATGGCGACGAATATTCCTCCGCATAATCTTAGTGAACTCGTCGATGCAACGATGCATTTGGTCGAACACCCAGACGCAGGAGTTGAAGATCTTCTCCAGTTTGTGCAGGGACCGGATTTCCCGACTGGGGGCATCGTCTATGACAAGGAAGTCATCAAGCAGGCGTACCTCACGGGGCGTGGATCCATCATTGTGCGTGGCAAGGCGGAGATTGAAGAAGTGAAAGGCCGCTACCACATTCGTATTTCGGAGATTCCGTATCAGGTGAATAAAAGTACGATGATCGAGAAGATGGCGCAGCTCACGACAGACAAAATCATTCAGGGCATTTCCGATATCCGTGATGAAAGTGATCGCGAAGGCATCCGTGTCATCATCGAACTGAAGAAGGACGCCTACCCTCAAAAGGTCTTAAACCAGCTTTTCAAGCACACGGAGCTCCAAAGCAGTTTCGGCTACAACTTGATCGCACTTGCTGATGGGCTCCAGCCTCGTCTCTTAAATCTCCAGGAACTCCTCCAGATTTTCATCAATCATCGCAGAGTGGTGATCACGCGGCGCGTTACGTTCGATCGTGATCGAGCCAAGGAGCGCGCGCACATTCTCGAGGGTCTTAAGAAAGCACTCGATCACATCGACGAAGTCATTAAAACCATCAAGAAAAGTGAGACCAAAGAAGTCGCCAAAGATAACCTCGTCGATAAGTTTAAACTCAGTGAGATCCAGGCCGATGCTATTCTCCAGATGCGTTTGCAGACGCTTGCTGGTCTGGAGCGCAAAAAGATTGAAGAGGAACTTGCAGAGAAGAAAGCCTTCATCGCCGAGTGCGAGGCGATCCTCAAGGACAAAAAGCGGATCGATAAAATTCTCACGACAGAACTTCAAGAAGTGCGTTCTGCGTACGGAGACGCACGCCGCACTACGGTCGTCAAAGGCGCTGTTGGTGAGTTTACGGCAAAAGACACGATTCCGAATGCGCCGATGATCGTGGCACTTACATTGACTGGCTACGTGAAGCGCATGAGTCCGATGCAATTTCGAGCACAACACCGCGGAGGGAAGGGGATCAAGGGTATGGCGACCAAGGAGGACGATGAGCTGCAATCCCTGATGCACGTGATGAACCACGATGATCTTCTGTGCTTCACCAATACCGGCCGCGTCTTCAAATTACCGGCCTACGAGCTTCCCCAGGCCAGCCGCACGGCAAAGGGCTCCGCGATAGTGAATTTGCTGCAATTGCAGCCAGACGAACGCATCACCGCGATTCTCAAAGCCGATCTGGAAGACAAGAAGCATCTCTTCATGGTGACGCGGAAGGGGACGGTGAAGCGCACGGATCTCACGGAATTCGCAAACATCCGCCGCTCAGGATTGATAGCACAACGCATGCCTCCAGGGGACGAACTCTGCTGGGTCATTGCTACGAGCGGCAAAGACGAGATTCTCATTCTCACGAAAAAAGGCATGTCGATCCGTTTCAAGGAAGATGATGTGCGCGACATGGGCAGAGCTGCCGCTGGCGTGCGTGGCATCAAGCTCCGGCCGGGCGATATCGTCATCGAGGCTTCAGGCATTACCAATGCAAAGACGAGCAGGCTGCTTGTCGTCATGGAAAATGGTCTCGGGAAAATGACCCTCGTTGAGGAATACCGTTTCCAGGGGCGCGGAGGGACTGGAGTAAAGGCTGCTCAGCTTACGGCCAAGACCGGTGATATTATCGGTGGATGCATCCTCACAGAGGGCGAAAACGGCGATCTTCTTTGTATTTCCAAGCAAGGCCAGACGATTCGCATGCAGCTCTCCGATATCCCCTCGCGCGGTCGCGCAACACAAGGCGTGATCGTTATGCGCCTCAATGCAAAAGACAAAGTCGCCACCATGAGCGTGATCATGCACGACCCCGAGAGTGAGCAGGCCGTTCTCGATGCTGCCGAGGAAACGCGTGAAGAAGAAGTGCAGGCTCTCGAAGAAGAGCAGGCGAAGGTGGAGAGGACGGCGAAGAGGCAAAGGAAGGCGGCGACGAAATAGGTAACTAAAATTGTTGGATGGTTAGGATGGTTAGGTACGCAAAGCGAATGGAATGCACAAAAACGCTTTAGCCCAACTTCTAACCATCCAGCCATCCAACCCACAAATCCTTCAAAAATCTTGCACCCGTTCCAATACTCTCTACAATCTCCCCATCCTATGAAAAAAGGTCTCCACCCGCAGGTCTTCAAAGATGCAACGACCACGTGTTCTACATGCGGGGTGGTGTATGCAATCCCCAGCACTGTCCAGTCAATGCAGATTGAAGTCTGTCGGGGCTGTCACCCGGTCTACACAGGAAAGAAACAAGTGGATGCGCGTGGAGGACGCGTGGAACGCTTCCGGAAAAGATTGGAGAAGACGGGGGTGAAGAAATAGGGAGGGGGGAAGGGGGAAGTCGGGTGTAGGGCGTAGGGTTTTTTGTTTGCAAACGCTTGCTCTTATGGGCATAAATTGTGTACACTATAGTTACACCTTTACTTTTTTCTATGACCACCAGACTCATTGGCATCAAGCAGTTCCGGCGTGACCTCACGAAGCTCACAAAAGAGGCGCGAACAAAAAACGTGCATTTCATTGTCATGCGTCATTCCGTGCCGATGTTTCGGGTCTCTCCGATGACTCGCAAAGAGCTGGAATTGGAGCAGCTGAAGGCGGACATCGCGGAAGCGCGGGCGCAGGTGAAGAGGGGAGAGGTTTATACAATAGAAGAGATTATGAAAGAACTTGGTAGCAGCCGTCACACCGTGCGCCATCGGAAGAACGCGTATCGGAAGGCTTGATCTGAATAAAAAAGCACTTGTTTCTAAGGATATACAATGTATAATTTCCCTATGCGCATCCGTCTGACAAAATGGGGTAATAGTCTTGGCATCCGCCTTCCGAAGATCTTTGCGATGAATATGGGCATGCATGCAGGTGATGAAATCCGCGTGGATATCCAGGATCAGTCCATTGTTCTTTCGAAGGAAGAAACACTTGATGATCTTCTGGCACGTATCGATACAAACAATATTCATCCTGAAACGAATACCGGCGCAGTTCGCGGCAAAGAAGTATGGTGAAGAGCTATATTCCCGCACAGGGCGATATTGTCATGCTCCAGTTCCATCCGCAGAGTGGACGTGAGCAAGCAGGCATGCGGCCGGCAGTGGTGCTTTCTCCACAGAAATACAATGCCAAAGTTGGGTTGATGCTTGC
Organism: Candidatus Peregrinibacteria bacterium Greene1014_49; assembly: GCA_007376635.1. Taxonomy (GTDB): domain Bacteria; phylum Patescibacteriota; class Gracilibacteria; order Peribacterales; family Peribacteraceae; genus 2-12-FULL-55-11. The sequence continues at coordinate 18,433 of VMGQ01000002.1, read as the reverse complement.
ATGTCCTATTACGAGCAATGTGAAGGGATACCCGTTTGAAGTTGTTCTGCCAGCCGGAATGAAAACGCACGGAGTTGTTCTCGCGGATCATGTGAAGAGTCTGGATTTCCTGGCGCGTGGGGCGAAGTTTTTGGAGAGGATGCCGCGAGAGGCATTCATGCAGGTGCTGCAGAAGCTGCAATTATTATTTGGAGAAGAGTAGGAATAGCCGCACCGCCTACTGGCGTGCGGCGATTGTTGGATATGCCGCAGGTCTGTATGTTCCGCACCCGTGGAGGCGTGCGGCTATATCATCTGCGATCTTCCAAATTCCGGTATCGGTTTCCCGTTACCATTTCTTTCACAAACTCCGCTCTTGGTACTGCTCCCATCAGCAGATGATGCATGCAACTGAGCGCATTCCAGAGTTGAAACTGCAACCTGGATTGCAAATGCCATTGGTCGTTGTCCATCTCAAATGCAGCATCAACGGGATGACTGTGGAGCTGCAGATGACGATCATGACAAATACGCTGCATTTCTCTCCGGAATGTTCCTATCACGCGTGGCAGATGCATACGTTCGGCAACGATATCGCAGCTACGAAAATTATCGTTCGCGGAAATCAGATGTGCGGCGTTACGGCTGTTTTCTATGGTGTTTGTGGATGGGAGGATTGGTGGTTGTACTTCTTCGAAGCGATTCAGAAATCCCGGGTCGCAGTCGGTGATGATGGGAATGTGACCATGGAATTCTCTCTTGATGTATGAGGCCATACGCTCCGCTTCTGTGAGGTATCCCTCTATTTTGTATCCTCGTCTGCTGGTTTGCCCGCCATTGCCTCCCGCGATAAAGAGGATGCTATCGGGATGCAGATTTGCCACTTGGGCAGCACGCTCTGCATTTGCTCGGCTCAATGCATTGAGGCCATCCGCATTCGGCGGGCAGCCGTCACCAACGGTATAGACCAGAGAGCCGAAATTCTTGAGTTCATCGAGTATCCCCATACTAATTGACATTTTAGTAATTAGTATCTTAAAGTCAATATATGCCATTGAAAGAAAAACCACTCTTCATCGCGCCAATGTTCAAAGGCACCATTCATACGAATGACCAAGAGGCGATAGCACTCATGACGCGACAAGATCCGACGACGCATGAACCGATCATGCTCGAGCGGTATGTTCAACTTATGCGAGAGGCACGGTCAAGGCATCCCGCACTCGCTCAAGACATCGCACGAGGGATTACCAGTGCAGCAATCGCGAACTGGAACCACGGCCGGCGTCCCGTGCATTTACTATCCGTCGAAGGATGTCCACAGAATGTTGGAGGAATGCCGATGGATGGTGGACGTATTATGAATGCAATTTGGAACGGTGTCGTTCCTGCAGAAGTGCTCGAAGGGATTCCTCCGCCAATCATTCGATCCGTTTCGCATTGCACCATCGAAGAAGTGCGTGCCATTCTCCGTATTGCGGGTGGCGGTGACGTGGTAGCAGTGACACATCGGTATCACCATTCCCGCACCGAGCGGATGTTTCAAGAAGAAGCTGTGAGAGAGCAGTCCGTACGCACGGATCTTCCGGAGAGTGTGGCTCTGTGGGGGTGTATGATTCGGGAGCGTCTGACGCCTTTTTTGATTGATGTCGTCGAGGCGGCTGCACCTTCTCCAGAGGAGGTACAGGAAGAAGAGAAGATGGAGAAGTGGATCTATGGTCCGCTGCATACGACGAGCCGACTTGTGGAGATAGTAACGTTTGGGGGGTGTAATCTGGAAATGTGGATGGCGAAGAATATGAGGGGATAGTGGGATTTGTGGATATATACAGAATTCTTGTTTAAAAGGAGAACTTGAATTCCAGAGAGAGAGAGAGAGTACTATAGAAAGAGTTTTATATTCACATACACACAACTCTATGGAACCTGTTAAAGATGGTCTGGATGGAAAGTTAGATGCTGTCCGCGAGGCCGCTCCGGAAACATCATGGAAAGACATTGAGCAAGCTGTTAAAACTATGAATGAAGAGGATCAGGGTCGTGCAATGGGAAAGGCAACAGCTCTACTGGTCAAACACAATGATGTAACTCTGAAACAAGTCATTGAGTCCGGGGAAGTGAATGCTGATAAAGCACTTATTATAATTCAAGCGTACGCTATCAATGTTGCAGAGGAAAAAAAGCAAATTTTCGCACTTGGTAGAACACTTCCGCTCAATGTCATCGGCCCAATTATTGATTTGCACTTTCGCGAAGCTGATGACCGTGTTCGGCTCAGGGGAGATGCTTATCGATCAGACGTTTTCGATGAAATATCTGCTATACAATCCGGAAAAATTACTCATGCAAGGGACAGACGATTGCGCAATGAATGTATGGGTGTGCTTGCAAAGATTGTGGAAAGTCCATTCTCTGAATCTCGCCTAGATGTGCTTAATGCATTGAAGAAGGCAGCTAAACAGCAAAAAGAAGCATCGGAAAAGAACGAAGATGGCAAAGCCTTAAAAGCGATTGAGTCCAAGCTGAATTAGCAGGGATGCAATTGAGCGGTTACCGCAGTTGCAAGAGTCCCATTCTTCTAGCACTCTCCCCACTTGACTGCTATACTTTTCATGATGAACGAACGCCAGGCGAGGCTTCTAACGGCCATTATTGAGGAATTCATCCGATCGGCCGAACCGGTCGGGAGTAAGCATATCCTGGCAGCAGGGGATTTTTTGGTATCAGGAGCCACAATTCGCAATGAAATGCGTGCACTCAGCGATGAAGGCGTGATCGAGCAGCCCCATACCTCTGCCGGCCGCGTGCCAACTGCGGAGGGGTACCGATTGTATGTGAAGCAATACATGAAGCCGACGACGCACGAAAAAGCCGTGCGCACGCGGTTTGATGCTTTGAAAGAACAGTACTTCCACCGCAAGGATCAAGAGCGTGTCTATGAGGCTATTACGATGCTTGCCCACATGACGCCAAATGTCGTGTTTGCCTCTGTGCCGCATAAGCGTCAGGTCTACTATCTGGGTTTCCATAATCTGTTTCGGCAGCCGGAGTATGTAACAAACCCAGCACTTGCGATGGGGATTGCTGAGGCTCTCGAGGAACATTTCGATGGTGTTCTCCGCAATCTGGAGATTGATGATACTGTCCGTTACTACATCGGCGATGAGCATGTTCTGCCGCAGGTGCAAAGCTGCGCCATTCTTGTAACCGAGTACGCCGTGCGCGGCGAGAAAGGCGCGATCGGAATTCTTGGTCCTATGCGGATGGATTACGCGTTTAATACGGCGGCATTAGACATGGCGGCAGGGCTTTTACGAGAAGCATGAACGTTGCAGATTTCATGAAACCTGCAACCTCCTGCCTTTCTCGCTACACTGTTTGAGACATGACGGATTCACCACAAGTCATCCTCCGCATTCGTCCGGCCAAAGAAGGGGAAAAAGAAACCCCCAGAGGTCCGCTCTATGCCGAGTCTGCTATCGCTGCGTTGCATGCGCTCAGGGGCAAGAATGCTCTGGTGCAGTTTGAAGTGGGAATGGGCGGAGACGGGCGTATCGCGTTCTTCATACGAGCGACCGAAGTGGCTGCACAGCTTGCTCAAAGCCAGATGTATGCACAGTATCCGGAGATTGATATCGACCGGGAAGTCGATGCAGATCCGTTTGCCACGCGCGAGGATGAAGAAGTCGTGACGATGGATTTAGCGCTCAAAGAACCGGAAATTTATCCGATCAAGCGACATCCGCAATTCGATGATCTTCTCAGTCGCGTAAACATGAGTCCGATAGCGGGTGTCAGCTCAGCTCTCGCCCGCAATGACATCCCCGGAATGCGTGGACATGTGCAAGTGGTCTTTAAACCCATCGGTGGCAGCTATCGCAAGCGCGCATGGCGCTTTCTGCCGTTGCTCCAAAAAGGAATGTCTTCCATGTCCGAGCGGTATGCCAATCTCTTCGCCCGTGTACAGCTCGCTCGCGGATGGCGTCGGCTCGCATTCCTTCCGATCTCGATATTCATGGGAGGATTCCGCGCATGGCCGGGGTTCTCTAAATTTTTGGCGGGATCGACGTCGATGCTTTCCGATGAGCCCATGAGCAGTGACCCGGATGAGCATGAGCATGTCACAGCGAGAAACCACGATCGTGAAGACTCCATTGCTGCGGCGCAAGACAAGGTCAACAGACTGCTCTTTATCTGCAATGTCCGCTTGAGCGTCATTGTTCCCAAGGGGCATCGCTTAGAGGGTATGCAGAAGCTTCAGGAAATTGTCGGAAGTTTCCGGCAGTTTGCGCTTCCCCATACGAATGCCTTTCGCTTGCTCACCCCTACCGTGACCGAGAAGATTCCGCTCGGGTTTACGATTCATCCGTATGTCCTTTCTGTGGAGGAAATCGCAACACTTTGGCATCTTCCCACCGCGATGGTGCAGACGCCGAACATTGATTGGGTGCTTTCTAAGAAGCTCGAACCGCCGATCAATCTTCCCGTTCCGCCAAAGACGCCGGTGGAAGAAAAAGACGAATCGAAGCACCTCACACTGCTCGGCGAAGCCGTATTCCGCGGTGCACGGACGAAATTCGGCATCAAGACGGATGATCGCCGTCGTCATATCTACATCATTGGAAAGACGGGTATGGGTAAATCCACACTTCTGGAAAATATGCTCTTCTCCGATATCCACGCAGGGCGGGGGATTGGGCTCATCGATCCGCACGGAGATCTTGTCGATGCCGTGATGAAATTCATTCCCAAAGAACGCAGCAACGATGTCATTCTCTTTGATCCTTCGGACAAAGATTTCCCCATTTCCTTCAATATTCTTGAGTGCAGAGATAGAGACCAGCAGCCGCTTGTGGCATCAGGAATCATGAGTGTGTTTACCAAGCTCTGGCCGGACGTATGGAGCGGACGTATGGAACACATTCTTCGCAATACTCTTCTCGCGCTTTTGCAGACCGAAGGATCTTCCATGCTTGGCATCATGCGCATGTTTGCTGATGACGCGTACCGGGGAAAAGTAGTCTCACGCTTATCTGACCCATTGGTTCGGAGTTTCTGGGAGGACGAATACGCTTCCTGGAGCGAAAAATATCGTACGGAAGCCATCGCCGCGATTCAGAACAAAGTGGGGCAACTCCTCTCCACACCGCTCATCAGAAATATCATTGGACAGGTGACAAGTACCGTGGATATCCGCCACGCGATGGACACCGGGAAAATCATTCTCGTGAACTTGAGTAAGGGAAAGCTCGGCGAAGATACCTCCGGTTTCCTTGGTTCCATGCTCGTGACCAAGTTTCAGCTCGAAGCGATGAGCAGAGCCGATATTCCGGAGAAAGAACGCCGCGATTTCTTCCTGTACGTTGATGAGTTTCAGAACTTTGCAACAGAATCCTTTGCCACGATCCTCTCTGAGGCTCGCAAGTATCGTCTGAGCCTGACAATGGCCAACCAGTACGTCGCGCAGCTTCTGATTGGTGATAAAAGCACGAAGCTCCAGGATGCGGTCTTTGGAAACGTGGGCACCATGACCAGCTTCCAAGTTGGTTCCGATGATGCCGAGGAGCTCAGCAAGCAATTTGAAGAAATGGTCGTCGAAAAAGATATCCTGAGTCTTCCGAAGTACCATGCGTACATGCGTTTGATGATCGATGGTATCCCGAGCAAGCCCTTCTCCGTGAGTACCCTTCCCCCTCCGGCTTTCGATCAAGACAGCAAACGTGTCGAGATCATACGAAGACTTTCGCGCGAGCGTTACAGTGAAAAACGGGCAGTCGTGGAAGATAAAATCAAACGCTGGGCAGAATCGGCAAAGGAGGGAAGGGTTGCCGTAAAGTCTGTTGAAAAGGCAAAAGAGAAGGAAGAGGAGGAGAAGAAGAAAGCACGGGAAAAGAAGATGTCGCTTGAGGAGTACCGCAAGTGGCGCGACAAAGAAATGTGGACGAATGATTTCAATGCTCTGCGTAAGAGGGCATTGCTCGGGGAAGTGCTCACGGAGCAAGATATGGGTAAGATGAAAGATCTCGAGAAGAAACTGGAGGCTTCGGGAGGCGTGCCGCCACCCAGTAAGACGTTGCTGGCGGAAGTGGAGAAGAAGAAAAAGGGAGGAAATGCATGATCATATGGAGTACTGTGCTCCTCCTATGTTCATCCTGACATGCTGCGCGATCATCATTCACCTCTTTGCCGGAGCGGAGCCGGTACATGCTGCAAATGCTCCAACGAACGATCATTTCTTAGGCGCTCTCGGTCCGTTACCCGATTACATCCGGTGTGGGATGTTTGGGCCTCTTCCGTATTATCAACCGCACACAGAGGGCTGGCGTGAACGACTGGCGTGTAGTGAAGGGAATGGTGGAGACAGCGGTATCGTTCGCCTGCCTCCTAGACAGGCAGGCGCACATTCCGGCTCCACTGTTGGGACTAGTCGTGGAGAAATTATTGCGGTGTCTACAGAGAGTCGGAATACAGGTGGGGGGATCAGTACGCAGCAACCGGTCAACATCACGGGAACAGTATCCGAGCCTTTTGCCTTCGGTGAAAACGCTCAGCATTTTTTAAGATCTTCACGGTTGGGTGGAGAAGGTAGGAGAAGTGTCGGGGAATCATTTATGGTCTACCAAGGGGGAAAAGGTGGGGGAGCGCCACGAGGAGTACCGTCATGGCCACCACTGCCAAGCCCGCCAGTGCGGCAGCCGCAGCAACGTCCTTTGCCGCTTTCATGGAATGATGGAGGAGGACATTCGCACTTTCTCTGGGGAGACTGTCCACCGCATCTGTTAGGCGTTCCAAGGCGGTATTGAAGAGCTCTACCGCTATGAAGGCACCACCGCTGACCATGAGTGCGGTCCATTCCCAGCGCTCCAGAGAGAGAGTTGTTGCACAGACAAGTACTGCTGCGTATCCGAGCACGAAGAGCTGCAGATTGCGTTCGTGGATCAGAGCGTGCTTAAGACCCTCAAGAGCGTAGCCAAGACTGCGGACAATGCGGAACATGAAAAAAGTATAGGGAGAAGGGGAAGAGAAGAGAAATACGGGATGAAAAAAACACCCGCCTTGTGGCGGGTGCTTACGATTGCATTGATCCGCTTATCAGTGATTGCACTTGTTATCACATCGGTAGCTTCCGTAGTACCAGTAACAGCCGTTGTTTCTGTTCGGGTAGTAGTTATCGACCGGGCGGTAGTAACCGTTGCTGCCGTAGTTTGTGTAACCATAAGGATATTGATTGTTGTAGGCCGATCCGTTGTAGGTTCTGTTGTACGTGGTACGAGCGCGGTAGCGCGTACCGCTGGAGACGCAGTGTCCTTGGCCGTCGTACTGGTAGCAGGGGGTCGGACGGTTGTAGGCGGATTCGTCGTAGTAGTAACTCGCCTCAGCGCTCGCTGTGAAGGCAGCGAAGGCAGCGACGAGGGAAACGAGAGCGGAGCCGATGGTGAGGAGACGAGGGAACATACGTGGGGAAGGAAAATAGTGGGACAATGATATTAATAGCACTCTTGGTAGTTACAGCGACTGCGATATCCGTAGTTGTTGTTCTGATAGCCGTAGTTGTTATATCCATAGGGAGAGCCGCCGTAGTAAGAAGGTGCTTGGCGGTAGGAATAGTTCATGCAGGTGCCATCTCTGCCCCAGTAGTAGCAGCGGAATCCCGGCATGGTGTATTGGGGATTATAGGTATCTCGAGAATTGCCATATCGCTCGTCGTAAAAATAGTCATTGGATCGATAGTTATTGCCGTAATACGTGGAGCCGTATTGCACATGATAGGGATCATCGTATGCACCGACATTGTCATAGAGGTCATCGTACGAATAGTCGTCGAAACCCCCATCATGGTGGGCAAACCCTGTGATAGGCATAAGCGCGAAGAGAGCGCTCAGCAGGCCGGTGGCGAATGCACGTGAAGTCATGGAAGTGCGTTACCGTACGGCTGGCCAAGAAGTGAAACAATTGCAGGAGTATGTGAAAAGATTTGTGGTATTAGTAAATCCTGCACTCGACAAAAGTTTATTTATTATTCTTATAACAAAAAGACCCCGATGGGGTCTCTTTGTATGTGTGTTTCTCTTGTGTCGCTTTGGAGAGCAAGAGCTTCCTAGAGACAAGAGAGAAGTTGGGACAGGTTCCCGTTTGTGCCCTCCTCTGGCCGCTTGTTTATCCTCATGGCCTGGCGAGTTCCCCGTGGTGGCGATGCGTAAGCCTAAGGCTTAGATCACGCTGGGGAGTGGGGGATTGCGCGAATGCTGGCACCTGAGCCGGCAATCACGAACTTGGAGAGCGATCTCCTGCGCTTAACGCGTAGGAGTGTTTGTATGGGTGTTCTCTGTAATGAAGGAACGAGGGCTACATCCGCCTGAGGCGGACGAAGGCTGATGGCTGAGATTTGCTGTGTGCAAATCATGTTATCGTACGCGCACCGGAAATTTGCGCAAATCTTCGGCATAGCGCTGGGAATTGGATGTGTTATGAATACAAAAGTTATACAATATTTGACGTGAATATTATGGCTTCAGGATGAAAGATATTCGCATATTGTATTCTGAAATTGTCTTCATCCGGTGTCGGAGTTGTCATCATGCCATTCAATGTTGAGATGCGTTAGGGCGCATCAATCCGGCAACACTGCTTTACTGCAGATCATGTGCGTTCCAGTTCGTGTTGCATTGCTGCTGTCATATCCAACACAGGTTGTTCCGCTTCTAGCCAAGAACTCAGAGCAGTCATCTTCGCCGCTCGCTGCGATAGCGTATCTTGAGGAGAACGGACACACGCCATTCTCGGTGCGTACTGGGCAGAGGGAGCCAGCGTCCGATGTGGTGCATCCACAGAGGCATACCGGGGAAGCGCGGTGGTATGACGATCCGTATTCTTCAATGTATGCAGAACCAGTTTCCTCAGTCTCAATGCTCTCTCGCATAGGTGTCGCAGTTGCTCGTGATGGCTGAGATGGCGTCGTCTGCCGCACGCTTGAACTTGGTGTCGTTCGGATGACAGATCGTGTTTTCGTCGTAAGACCTGCGCTTGTCGATGCAGTGCTCTCTGTACTTACGGTCACAAGGAGAGCAAATGCGGAAGCGGAGAAGGCTGCGACGAGACGTTCATAGCGCTTAGAGTTTTGGCGATGTGCCATAGAAGAAAAGTAATTGGATATTAGTATTATTATATAATATTTATGAATAATATGCAAATATTGTGTATTTGTCATCACAGAGCCATATTTATGGATCTCTCCATCAGGCTTTGATGCCAGGAACCGGGAACTTCAGACAAAACGCCTTCACTTCTGCACCAAGATTCTTCAACGCAGCTGCATCACTACGCCTCTCGATCGTTGCCAGAATAAAGTCGGCGAGAATTTCCATGTCGCGCTCTTTCATGCCGCGCGTGGTGATAGCAGGCGTTCCAAGGCGCACGCCGGAAGGATCCATCGGTTTTCTCTGATCATTCGGGATGGAATTTTTGTTGAGGGTGATGCCGACAGAGTCGAGCACGGTTTCTACCTCTCCGCCGGCAATGCCCCAGCTTTGGATGCAATCCACAAGCATGAGGTGGTTATCCGTGCCGTTCGTGATCAGCTTCGCACCGCGTTCCATCAAATACTGCGCAAGGTGCTTACTATTGCGGATAATCTGCGCTGCATATTCCTTGAATTCTGGACGTAGCGCTTCTCCAAAGGCCACTGCCTTCGCTGCAATCATTTGCATGATGGGGCCGCCTTGGAAGCCGGGGAACACGGATTTGTCGATCTTCTTTCCGATCTCCGCATCTTTACTGAGGATCATGCCGCCGCGTGGACCACGGAGGGTCTTATGGGTTGTCGTGGTGACGACGTCAAAACCATAGTCGAAGGGATTCTTCAGTGCTCCTCCAGCGATGAGTCCTGCTATATGCGCCATGTCCATCACGGTGATTGCCCCAACTTCATCGGCGATCGCCTTCATCTTCGCGTAGTCGAGTTCGCGGGGGTAGGCGGAAAATCCGCCGAGCAAGATCTTCGGCTTCTCTTTCTTCGCCATTGCGCGCATCGCATCGTAGTCGATCTCGCCGGTTTCGATGTCTTTCATGCCGTAGCGCACGAAGCGGAAGATCTTTGTGAGGTATGTGACCGGATGTCCGTGGCTCAAGTGCCCACCGTGACTTAAATCCATTCCCAGGACGCAGTCACCCGGCTCTAAAAGCGCAAAGTACATTGCAACGTTTGCAGGACACCCAGCGTGCGGCTGGACGTTGGCGTGGCCGCAGCGGAAGAGCTGCTTCGCGCGTTCGATTGCGAGTGTTTCCACCTGATCCGTGAATTCCTGTCCGGCGTAGTAACGCTTACCCGGGTATCCTTCGCTGTATTTATTATTGAACACGGTTCCCATTGTCTCCATCACCGCGGGCGAAACATAGTTCTCTGAAGCTATGAGCTCAACTCCTTCGGCTTGGCGCTTCATCTCGCCTTGAAGGGCGGAGAAAACGGCGGGGTCTTGGGCGCGGAGGTCAGAGTAGGTGAACATAGGGGAAACAAAGATACAAGAAACAAGAGACAAGATACAAACAAATCCAAAAGAAGAAGATCAAATGATGTGCGCAAGGTCGGATTTTCTATAAACCCAGATCAGCGTGTGTGCCCATTCTCAAGAAAAAGACCGTACCCGCCTGGAATCGCAGAAGCACGACCCAGTTTTGTCGCAGGTGGATGTCCCAAACTCCTTCAAAAGGACCGAGAAGGAGATGCGGTTCGTATTTGGGCGGTGGCGGCCACGTTTCTGTGATGGTTGCAACGAATGCATCGAACACTGCCATATTCTGACCGGACTTTCTCCATTTCCGCACATCCTTGCAAAACCGTTTGGAGAATCTAAGCTGCGGCATAGAGAGCTTTGAGTGCGCTTTCAGCATTATCAAACGGGCCTAATGCGTCCTTGTCTCGCAGGGCTTGCGCAATAATTTTTCGTGTTTTCGGAGAGGCTTTGCGCAAGGCAGGCAGGGAAAATGGTAACGTCTGCTTGAGCGCGATCTGCGCGTAAAACAGCCGGATAGCGGAGGAGGTATCGAGCCCCAAAGCAGAGAGTACGGCTTCCGCTTCGCGTTTGAGTTTTGCAGGAAGACGAATGTGCAGATTGGCAGGGGAGGATTTCTTCATGTACATATTGTAACCGTTTATGTTGCACAATTCAAGATGGTTTTAGCGAGCACTGAAAAAGGCCGACCTGAGCGGTCGGCCTTCTCTGTGGTAAGCGTCATTTCCCCTCCACAACATCAATGTTTTGCATTTTATGCAAGTACATATTTTCCCTTCCCTCATTGGTTCTTGCTTCTATGTACATTTATGTATCCCCCTTGCCGTTGCAAAGGCATCCATTCCTTCATCATGCGATTCCACCGGCACACTATCCACAATCTGACATTCCAGTGCAACGCCAATCAATCGCATGGATACGCCCTTTTTACGTGCTTCCGCGATCCACTTGTCGTAGCCGCCGTTGCCGCGGCCGAGGCGGTTGCCGTGGGGGTCGAAGGCGCGGCCGGGGACGAGGATTGTAAGACGATTTGCGATTTGCGATTTGCTATTTGCGATTGTAGCGGCAGTAGGTGGAGGTTCGAGCGTTCCTAGTTTCCCACGAACAAGTATTGAAAGATCCGTCGCTTGTCGGAAGATGAGTATTCCATCGAAACAGGGGAGGTAGAGTGGATCAGCTCGGTGGAGTACTTCTTCGAGAAACGGTGTGATATCGGGTTCGGAGCGCATCGGAAAAAAAGCGCATATTGGAGTTCCTGTGGGTATTCCTTCCGTTAGCCTACGACAAAGTGAACGGCTTTCGGCGGAGCGCTCCTGTTCATTGAGGTGCTTGAGGCGTTCGTCAATCGAGATGCGGAGTTGAGATTTTTGGTCGGAGAGGTGCATGAGGAGAGTATAGCTAAAATATCTCCGCTGCCGCTTCCGCCAGATTCACTGCTTCCTGTAGTGGTTCTTCCTTTGTCGGATCTTTCTGTCCATCAAGAACGCATACCAATCGTAATTGCCGTTTGAAAATCTTTTCCAGGATTTCTTCAATCTTGCGGCTGGCTTCGGTTGATGCAACTTTTTCCTTATGGAAGGAGGAAGGGAATCCCAGAGTAATTTTACCGTCTTGCACAGAAGTTATCCGGCCGTTTTTCAGAGACATCTTTACGGAAGGAGGACTCGCTGCATTGACCACTTCTCCCCAGAATTTCTGTACGGATTCCATGGTTACTTCGGGCGCTTCAATGGTGGCTGCAGTGGGTGTCGGCGCCTTTGCTTCGTCGTCTTTTATTGCAGCGGGAGCATGCTCACGTGCGGTTTCCGTCGATCCCTCTTTCTGCGGTACGGCCTTATCTTTTATCGGCTTTTCTTCACGTTTCGCTAGACCTGATGCCGATGCAGCGGTGTTGTTACAGAGCGACAGCAGCGCGGATTCCAAAATCAATCCCGGAACCGGAGCAATGCGCACATCGCGGATGGCATGGAGAAGTGCGTCCATCATGGCGAGCGATTGATCAATGGGCTCTTTTCTCTCAATGGCCCCGTGCATAGCAGTCCTTAGTGCACCGAGAATCTGACGAAGAAAGCCGTCGAGAGCGGTGCCCGCTTCTTCCACCCGCCGGACAATGTCGATGATGCCGCTCCTGTCGCCGGCATCGATTGCTGCAAGTACCGCCTGTACTTCCTCCTCTCTCGTTCCACCGACTCGCTCGAGAACGTCTTCCACGGTGATTTTTGGAAGAGATCGCAACTGGTCGAGGAGAGATATGGCGTCTCTGAGTGCTCCGCCGCCATGACGCGCAATGACGCGGACAGCTTCACGGTCAATGGTCAGTCGTTCCTGATCTGCGATGTACTGGAGGCGGCGCACGATGTCTTCTTCGCGGATACTGCGGAAGGGGAAGCATTGGCAGCGCGATTGGATCGTTGCGGGAATTTTTTGCAGCTCCGTCGTCGCGAGGATGAAGAAAGCATACGGTGGAGGTTCCTCAAGCGTTTTAAGCAGCGCATTAAATGCCCCCTTCGAGAGCATGTGCACTTCATCGATGATATAGACCTTCGCTCCTGCGGCTACCGGCGAAAATTGGATCTTCTCGATCAAGTCACGGATGTTATCGACGCCGGTGTTACTCGCAGCGTCGATTTCGAGCAGATCGACGATGGATCCCTCCTCCACTCCTTTGATAATTTGTTGTTGGATTCTCTCGTCTTCGATGCCGCGGATCATGATGATTTTTGCGAGGATGCGGGCGACCGAAGTTTTTCCAGTTCCCCGGCCTCCAGCAAAGAGATATGCATGCGAGAGCTTATCGAGCCGTGCTGCCTGCTCGAGAGTGGTTACGATGTGATCCTGACCGACGACATCAGCGAAGGAGAGGGGACGGTATTTTCTATAGAGCGACATGGGATGGAAAGTATAGCGCGATGCCTAGAGAATCTCTATGATTGTCGTATACATTCCTCAACACTTCCATGAAACGCTTTCTTGCCCTCGCAGCAGCTACTCTGGCTCTCGTTGCCTGTACCGATACGACAGGACTTTCTGAGAAATCCTCTCGTGGATCCAAAGGAAATCCCTCTGCCGCAGTGACGGTGGTGGAGTTTGCAGACTTGCAATGTCCGGCTTGCCAGTCAGCTCATAGCCAGATCACGACTCCGCTTCTGGAGAAGTATGGAACGCAGATCCGGTTTACCTTCAAGCATTTCCCGCTTCGGTCGTTGCATCGCTACGCTCTCGAGGCTGCGATGGCCAGCGAGTGCAGCGCAGATCAGGGAAAATTTTGGGAGTATGTCGATCAGGTTTATGCCGAACAGAAAAAGCTCGATCTTGATCAGCTCTCCGTTTGGGCAAAAGCTCTCGGATTGGATCAGGATCTCTTCGATCGCTGTATGCAGACGAAAATCAAGCGTAGTACCGTTCTTGCAGATTACGAGGAAGGTCAAGAGCTCGGTGTTACTGGAACGCCGACGTACTTTGTGAATGGCAAAAAAGTCGAGAGCGGCTTCGATACGCTTTCTGCAGCGATTGAGGAAGCGCTCGGAGGGGTGATGCAGAGATTATGAAGCCCTCCTCCATCCCCCCGGCCCCTTCCTCCACGAGAGGAAGGGGAGCACTTTTATCGGAGTGAACAAGCAACAATCTTCGATATTGCATGCATACAACACACAACAAACATTCCCCTCCTCCCGTGGAGGAGGGGGTAGGGGTGGAGGAGAAACCTATTTCCCCAGCTGTGCAAACGAATGCAGCCTCCCGAGTTCCGTGTCCCACAGTACCACTGTGCGATAGAGGAGGGGGTTTTCTACGGCAGGGACATCGTAGGTTTGCGCGCCATAAGCGGATTGCAGTGGACCCAAATCCATAGCAGTTTCATCAGGGAATACGACATCGCGCGGATCCACAACTGATGTGAGGAAGACAGAGATCGAAGGAAGCGGATCGATCTCAAAGAGGGTGCCAAAGTAGAGAAGATTATCCAGATAGAGAATGTCTCCTTTTGTGTATTCGCCGATCATTATCATGTTGCCCTGCGTACCGAGCCGCTGCCTCTGCCGGCCTTCGCGCGCAACTTCCAACCAATGTTTGCGTTGCTCATCGACAAACGCCTTTTTTCCGGCATCTTCCATAATGGGGTCATTCGCGATGTCCAATTCCACGAGTCTGTCGACCATGGCCTCAGCGTACCGCTCGGCAAACAAGGGGTTTCTCAGTCGCTCCTTTATGGTAACTGCGCTTCCACCACCGTTGCAGCCAGTAAGGGCGGTAAGCAATAGTAGACCAGTGACGAAGGGAGTACGGCGCATGGGGAAGAAATTGTAGCCGATTAGAGCGCTCGAGCAAGCGCTTAGGCTGCTTTTGCTTTGCCCTGCGCCTCATCAATGCGTCGCACGCACTGCATCATCCGGGGGAAAATGCTATGAAGAACGTATGTATGCGTCCCGAAATCTACACCCTTAGGAACGAGCGTGGTCCAGTACTTGAATGCGTAATTGTCTTTTCCGGTCGTGATATCTTCAACGAGCGAATCGCACATATCAGTCGAGTAGTGCAGCACCTGCGGCGCCCACTCTCCATCATGGTATTTGCGTACGGCTGGTTTACCGTGACGTGTGGAAATATTTTCGTATCCTTTGCCATGCCCTTCATGGAGGACTTTCTGCGTATCACGCTCCGAACGTTGTCGGAGAATTTCCTCCTTTTGGTCATCGAGATGACCGTGCTTGCGGCACCAATCGCGGTTAAACCAGAGGGATTTGAGGCAGCGCATGACACTCTCTCCCCGATCGATTGCGGCTCGGAAGAGGGGCTGGACGGATGCCGGGACTTGAGCCAAGAGTGCTTCCAGCTCCACGTGTGGATCTCCGGTACCCTCATGGCTTTTGCCACCTTGTTCACTCCGTTGTGCGTTCATATGGCGTTCCATGGAGGCGAGCTTGGCCTGATCCTTCGGGGAAAGACCTAATGCCCGCGCGCGGATCATGAGGTACTCGGCTGAGCCCCAGTCTTTGGCGTCGATTTCGCGGCGGATATCGAGAAGAAGAGGATGAATGGCCGCAAGCTGTGTGTCTTTCATGCGGTACTCCGCTTCCTGCAGATAGGCCATGCGGCTTTCGTAGTGCATATCGAGGAATCTCTTTTTTGTCATGAAGGTGAAACTCGGAGGTTTTCCTTCCTTGGTAATGCGAGCCTCCAGTTTGTCGAACTCGAGGGAGGCTTTGCGCCATTGCCAGATCAAAGTCGGGAGCGGCATCGTGCCTTTTCCCATTACGAACTCTTCGATCTTTTTGGGATCCGCATTACTTTCGAAGATGCGCCGGAGCCATGTGCCAATCTTTGCTTTCGAGAGTGCATCATCGGCGACGGCTTGGTTGAGCATGTGCTTGGCTTCATCATAAAGATCTTTGCGGTTTGTTCCGACTGCTGCGATTGCTGCAAGTGCTTTGTCGACCGCACCGCGCCGAAACAGATACGTCGCATCCTTGAAACCGTGCGCTGAGAGTACCCCGACTTCGCGGAGATCCGTGGGTTTGATGCCTTTCTGAGCACAGATCTTCTGCACTTTTTCCTCATCTTCACCCAGTTTTTCCCAATTGCGTTGATAGGCAGGGAATTTTTCCCGGATGAAGATATCTTTCTTCCACCATGGGGTTGCAGAATCTTCCAGGCGGGCGATCCATCCAGAGGCACTGCGCTCGCTGATCCATCCTCTGCTTCTTGCTTCGGTAATCTGCGCTCGAAACTGCGGTTCCAAACTGTGGATTTTGCTGATGATATTGGGAATATGCTGGGATTCATTTTCGAGAATCGCGCGCAATTGCTCTTCGTGGGTGACAATGCCCACGAGAGAAAGCGCGCGATCCGAGAGATTTTCAGAGCGGAATTCCCGAGAGTCTCTCTGCGTCCATGCTCGTGATCCCGAAAGTCCGCTTTCGAGTGCCCGCATGCACCGCTCTCGAGCTTTATCACGAATGGAACGGCGTGTGCCGTTATCCACGTTGTCCGTTCCATCATCACCCTCTTCGCCTCGATAGATTTTCAAGTGAGAGGGCGTTTCTGTGCCGACCATTGAACGTGCTGCCATAGGTCACTATTTTCGTGCCTTCTCGGGATAAGGGCAATTTTTTTAGCTGGATTTCATTCTATTTTTACATGCACATCTAGAGACGTACCACCGGTACGTCTCTACGGATGCCTTTCCTCTTTCATCTTGGCTGGTTCCTCTTTATCCTACGGACATGATTCTTTCGGATCGTGACATAAAAGCGGCCGTTGCTTCGGGCAGAGTGAAGATCACGTTTAGCAGTGCTCTTACGCCCGAAGAGACGCAGGCAGAACTCTTTACCCGCATTCACGCATCGTCTCTTGATCTTCGGCTGGGTCCCACATTCAAGCTCTATGAGCACAGCAGATTTGCTGTCCTCGATCCCAAAAATCCGGAGAGCTTTGCCGGCAATATGCGCACGATCACGATTCCCGACGGTGAATCGTTCATTGTGCAGCCCGGGGAATTCGTACTCGGAGTCACGCAGGAAACAATCACAGTTCCCGATGATCTCGTGGTTCGTGTGGAAGGCAGAAGTTCGCTCGGGCGCCTGGGGATCATCATCCACTCCACAGCAGGTTTTGTGGATCCGGGATTCTCTGGCACGATCACGCTCGAGATCAGTAACTTAAACCGCTTACCGGTGGCATTGTACCCGGGTATGCGCATCTGCCAGCTGGCGTTTGAAATGATGAGTAGCCCCGCTGATATGCCGTATCACAAGAAACCAGGAAGCAAGTATCAGCATCAGGTGCTGCCGGAAGAATCGAGATTGTCTTCTGATGCAGAGTTTGCGAAGAAGTGAAAAACTCCTCCATCCCCCGACCCCTTCCTCCACGGGAGGAAGGGGAGCTCTGCTTTACGAGTGAAGAAGCAAGATTATTCCCCCGTGGAGGAGGGGTGAGGGGTGGAGGGGGAACTATTACAAATCCCCAAACCCTACCAGCTCAATTCCGAGAACAGCTTTGCATAGGCTTCCGCCTCGCGATCTGGTGCATATTCCGTTTCGACCATCTTTCGGGCACTCGTGATGATGTGCGTTCTGAGCACAGAGTCGTTGCGCAGTTGCATTGCACACGCACTGAACTCTTCCGGCGTTGCAAAGAGCATGCCGGTTTCTCTGTGGGCAACGAGCGCGCGGTTGCCCGGGATATCTCGTGCCAGCACGGGTGTCCCGACATGCATGGCTTCGAGAAGGGTATTGCAGAGGCCTTCGCTATGAGAGGAGTTCAGAATGGCATTGGATTCTTTCATGGCAGCATGGAGATCATCTGCGGGGATAGGGGGGAGGATCTGAATGCCTGGAAGCGCCATGGCGATGTGTCTGCATTTTTGTGCATATGTGGGATCGCGATCCGCGCCAATGATCACAAGGTGTACCCGCGGATTTTCTCTGTGCCATTGCGCAATCTCTTCGACGAGCATCAGTGGATCTTTCACGGGTCGCAATCCTGCCGGCAGGAGAAAGAGGATGTCGTCATCACGCAGACCGATGGCTTTGCGGAGCGAAAATGCCGAGGGGTGTGTGAGGACTCCCTGGGGGATGACGCGGATTTTCTGTTTGCATTCGGGCCACAGGTTTTCTGCGCGCTGGCGAGCATCTTCCGTGAAGGCAACGAGAGCGCATGCATGTTCTACGGCCTCTGTCATGGTTTGCAGATCTCTGGGGTTCCGTGCATGTTCGTTCAGATCCGTGCCGCCAAAAATGATGACCGTGGGGATGGGGAGATCGAAAAGCAGTCTGCCTGCGCCGAGAGCGTGAATGCCGAGTACGGCATCAATATTCGACCCCTCTATCATCGTTCGGACGCTATCGGCGCTTGCCTTCCGGGTATCGAGTAGAGTAACCGTGTGCCCGTGGCTCTGGAGATACCCCGCTATTCTTCTCGCAGTCGTGGCGTTGCCCGTATATGGCTCG
>VMGQ01000101.1 GCA_007376635.1 Candidatus Peregrinibacteria bacterium Greene1014_49 | reverse complement strand
GATCATTGGTCGGGAGAAGGTGATGACCGTTGCGCAAGATACGTTCATCAGCAGTACCAACTGGACCGAGCGCATCGGACCTACGGCAGCGATCGCCATGATCAAAAAATACCGGAGAGAGAACGTGCACAAGCACCTGATCCGCATGGGCACCATGGTGCAGCAGGGATGGAAAGACGCAGCAACAAAGAGCGGAATCTCCGTGCACGTGGACGGTCTTCCTCCTCTGGCACACTTCACGGTACAAACAGAGCAACAGCCAGCGGCACACACCTTCTTTGCTCAAGAAATGCTCAAGCGCGGATTCCTCGTAGGGCAGGTCTTCTACGCTACCTACGCGCATACCGGATGGATCGCTGATGCAAAAATTACAGGGTCCCGTGCTCCATACGGGGTTCCACCGGCTCACGTAATTGGTGCTAGGATAATGCAGCTATGGATCTCCAGAAGAAAATCATCGTTGTTACTGGCGGAAGCGGATTGATCGGCAAAGCGATCGTGGCGGAAATCACGAAGTGCGGCGGGGTCGCAGTGAATGCGGATATCGCAGTGAAGAAAGATCTTTCCAAGGGAGAGTACGCATTTGATATTGCAGACGAAGCCTCGATCCTGGAGTTACGAGATGCCGTGGTGAAACATCACGGTCGCATCGACGGCTGGGTAAATACCGCCTACCCGCGCACAAAGGATTACCGCACATCCTTTGAAGAGATGCCCGCTGATTCCTGGCGGAAGAATATCGATCTGCATTTGAATGGCTTTGCCTTTTGCATGCGTGCCGCACTCACGCAGATGCGAAAGCAGAAGAGCGGCTCTGTCGTGAACATCGTCTCGATCTATGGAGTAGTGGCGCCGGATTACGCCATCTACGAGGGCTTGGAAGGAATGACCAATCCCCCCGTCTATGGAGCGATTAAAGGCGGCATTCTCCAGCTCTCCAAATATCTCGCCTCGATCTACGGACCCGATGGCGTACGAGTGAATTCCCTTTCGCCCGGCGGCATTTTTGATAATCAGAATCCGGTCTTTGTGGAGCGATACAATGCCAAAACCATGCTGAAGAGAATGGGGACGCCGCAGGATGTAGCAGAGCCTGTGGCATTTCTACTTTCCGATAGCGCGCGCTATATCACCGGGCATAACCTGATGGTGGATGGGGGTTTTGTTTCGATGTAATTTTTTCGTGTCGCATATGCCATTTACGCTCCCCGAGGATCGCGTCTATATCATCGCCGAAGCCGGCGTGAATCATGACGGCAAAGCGGAGAAAGCGAGGAAGCTCATCGACATCGCTGCGGATGCCAAGGCTGATGCCGTAAAATTTCAGCTGTTCACCACGGACGAAATCATTTCGAAAAACGCTCCGCTTGCGGAGTATCAGAAGCGCTCCGGAGAGCAATCACAATACGACATGGTGAAGCGTCTGGAGCTTCCTTATGAAACATTCCGTGATTTGAAAGTGTACGCGGAGAGCAAAGGACTCGATTTCATCGTCACGCCGTTTGATGCCGCATCCGCACGATTTCTGGCGAGCCTGCATGTGAAGGCGCTCAAAATTCCCTCGGGGGAACTCACCAATATCCCCTTTCTCCGAGAAGTCGCAGATCTCCATCTCTTCACCATTATCTCTACCGGCATGTCTTCGCTGGAAGATGTCGCCGAGGCGGTAGCCCCATTCCGTGCCGCGGATACGCCATTCGCCCTGCTGCATTGCGTCAGTGCGTACCCGGCTCCTGTAGAGCAGATCAACCTGCGGGCAATGAAGACGTTGGAGGAAGCCTTCCATGTTCCTGTGGGATACTCAGACCACACGGAGGGAATAGAGGTATCGGTAACAGCAGCAGCGCTTGGCACGCGCATCATCGAGAAGCACTTTACGATCAATAGGAATGACCCGGGACCGGATCATGCGGCGTCACTGGAACCTGATGCATTGAAATCCATGATCAACGCCATCAGAGATGCACGCGCGCTGAAGAAAGCGACGTTGATTCAGGAAGCCTTGGGAACGGGAATAAAGAGGTGCCAGCCCTGCGAAGAGAATGTGCGGCTGGTTGCGCGAAGGAGTGTGGTATTGAAACAGGATGCACCCGCAGGAACGGTCCTTACAGAAGAGATGCTCGCCATTAAAAGACCGGGAAGTGGCATCGCACCGAAATTCTACGGGGAAGTGATTGGAAAAACGCTCAACCGGGATCTTGCGGGAGACACTCCGATCAATCCGGAGTACCTGTCTCCGCCGCTCAGGATTGCCTGAGACGCTCCAAAATCTGATGCTCCACAGTCAGATCTAATGCGCACTCTTGAAGCATGCTGGGATCGTATGTTGCGTACGTCTGCGCGAACCCTTTTTCAAATGTATAGCGCGGCTTCCAGTGCAATGCGCGCCCGATGAGTGAGAAATCCATGCAGCAAGGGTGATCTCCGAAAGGAAAATATTCCCTGGCGGCAAAACCGGCATCTGCACTGCGGACTGCGATGCCCGTATCGTCTGCATGGCAAATACCCGCCAGTTTCCGCACGTACTCTTGCAGAGTCACTCCCGTATCTGCTGCGACGTTATAGACCGCAGTATCGGATGAAGGTGCTTCAGCAGCTGCAAGTATCGCCTGCGCCAGATCTTCCACATGAAGAAATTGCACTGCAGCGGTACCGTCACCGGGAATCAGAACAGGAATGCCTCTGAGCACACGCTTCCACACGAATGTTTCGCGATCAATGTGGTTCCCCGGTCCGTACAAATACGGCGGACGCAGGATAGTGATCGGTACACCGCTCTGCGCAAGGAGAAAGGCATCCGCATCGGATTTATTGATCCCGTATTCTCCCCACACTGCAGTGCTCCCGATAGCAGACTGCTCCGAGGGAATAGGCGAAAGCTCCGCGTAGACCGCAATAGAGCTCAGATGTATCCATCGCTTGGCGTGCAAAGCGAAGGCACTCCATGCGAGCTGCGCCTGAGACCGGTTGTAGCAGGAGAGATCGATCACGACATCAAACGGTTCGCAGGATGCACCAATCTTCGCCATAGCATCTGCATTATTGCGATCGGCAACCAGTTGCTGCGTGCCGGGAATGCTTCGCGTACCTCGATTCAGGACCGTGACGGAATT
>VMGQ01000001.1 GCA_007376635.1 Candidatus Peregrinibacteria bacterium Greene1014_49 | reverse complement strand
CACCAGATCTCTGTCCGCGTTGTCGCATGCAGCTCCGCCTCGCACGTCGCAATGAGCGGTTCCTCTATCATCGCAAATGCGATCTCACAGGGAAACAGATGATTTCTTGCTATTCCACAGACAAACCGTTTCCCGTGTACGAGAATGACGAATGGTACAGCGACAAATGGAGTGCACTCGATTACGGAGTGGATTTCGACTTCAGGAAGCCATTCTTCGAGCAGTTCTTTGCGCTCCAGTCACGCGTTCCACGCATGGCACGCATTCTCGAGAAGCCGTATGAAAACAGCGATTATTGCAATACGGGAAGTCAGCTCAAAAATTGCTATCTCCTTTTCAGTAGCAACCAAGATGAAGACTGCTACTTCGGATCATGGATCAATCAGTGCAATACCTGCATCGACAATCTGAATCTTGAGCATTGTGAACTTCTCTACGAATGTGTGGGATGCCGCGATTGCTACAACCTGCGCTACAGCCGCGACTGCATCAATTGCCGCGACAGCTTCTTCCTGCGTGATTGTCAGGGGTGTACGCACTGCTTCGGATGCACGAATCAAATCAAGAAAGAGTATGTGGTTTTCAACAAGCAAAAAACGAAAACTGAATACGAAGAATTCCTTCGCAGCGTGAATACAGGGAGTTACAAAGACATGACGGCAGCGCAGCAGCGCATCGAAGAGATGCTCGGCGATCCCATCGTGAAGGAATTTCACGGAATGAATCTCGATCACTGCAGCGGCGATTACCTCCGTAATTGCAAGAATGCGAAGTGGTGCTTTGAAGGCAACAATCTCGAAGATTGCAGCTACTGCCAGTGCATCCAGAATTCCAAGAATTGCATGGATTACACATACTGGGGCCAAAACGCGGAACTCGTCTACTTCTGCCAGGCGTGCGGATACGATCCGTATCATCTTCTCTTCTGCAATCTCTGCTGGCACGGGTGCTCAGAGCTCATCTATTGCGACCACAGCTTCGGCTCCAAGAACTGCTTCGGGTGCTCGGGCTTACGGAAGAACGAGTACTGCATCTTCAACAAGCAGTACACCAAATTGGAATATGAAGAACTTGTCCCCAAGATCATCGAACACATGCAAAAAACGGGGGAATGGGGAAAGTTCTTCTCTCCGCAGCACAGTATCTACGCCTACAACGAGTCGCTGGCGCAGGAACACGTACCGCTGACGAAAGAGGAAGTCCTCAAACGCGGCTGGCAGTGGCAAGAGGAAGAGGATTTGCAGAAAAACTACATGGGGCCCGCAGCGGATTTGCCTGATAACATCCGGAAGGTGGATGACGAGATCTGCACGCAGATCCTGCACTGCGAAGCGACGGGAAGGCCGTTCAAAATCATTCCCCAGGAGCTGCAGTTCTACCGCGATATGGGCATTCCGGTGCCGCATGTGCATCCCGATGAGCGGCACAAGTGGCGATTGAAGCTCAGAAATCCGCGGCAGCTTTGGGAGCGGGAGTGCGCCAAGTGCAAGAAGGGAATTCAGACGACATACGCTCCCGAGCGCCCTGAAACGGTCTACTGTGAGGAGTGTTACCTATCTACCGTATATTAATGAATAGTTTGACCCCGCTCACCAAAGGCAATACTTGTCTCAACTGTGGTGATATATATCGTATGACACAATCGGAACGAGAGCTCTATAAAACAATGGATGTGCAGGAACCTGTCGATTGTCCCAGTTGTCGGAGACAACGACGACTGATGTTCCGCAATTTTTTCCATCTCTATCATCGCACATGTGATCTTTCGGGGAAGAAAATGATTTCCATGTATGACATCGATGCACCGTTTCCTGTGTACGAGATGCATGAGTGGTGGAGTGATAAATGGGATGCTTTGAGTTTTGGCATGGACAGAAATGCGTCGGTTCCGTTTCTGCAACAGGTCGAGATCTTGCACCGCACCGTTCCCCGGATGAGCATCATCAATGCACAGTGTGAAAATACAGATTACTGCAATATGAGTTCTCGAAGCCGCAATTGTTATCTTGTGTTCGGGTGCGTGGATAATGAGGACTGCGCCTACGGTCATATCGTGTGGAGCTCTAAAGATTGTTATGACTGCCTCTATTGCTACCGTTGTCAGTTTTGTTACGAGTGCACCGATTGCGTGGAATGTAACACGGTGTTCTTCTCTCGTGACTGCGACAATTGTTCCAACTCGCTTTTTCTGGTGCACTGCAGCGCTTGTAGCGACTGTTTCGGATGCGTGGGCTTAAAAAACAAGCGGTACCACATCTTCAATCAGCCCTATAGTAGAGAGGAGTACCAGCAGAAAATTGCTGAACTGGATCAGGGAAATCGTCAGACAATTGCCATGGCACATCAGCGGCTTTCGACTCTCACTGGGAAGGAAATCGTAAAGTCCTATCACGGATTTGGATGCGAGAATGTCACCGGCGACTATCTCTACTACTCAAAAAATATTTGCGAGGGGTACGATCTCAAGCAATGTGAGGATTGTTATCACTGTGCCACGCTCGGTTCATTTCAGCACAGTGCCGATTGTAACTTTTCCACCGCACCATCCGAGCTTTGCTACAACTGTCTGACATCGTACGGCTATGGGCTGGTTTCTTGTCAGACCTGCATGTCGACTTCCAACAACCTTGCCTACTGCGATAACTGTTACAGCTGCCAAGATTGTGTTGGATGCGTTGGTCTTCACAACAAGCAATACTGCATTTTAAACAAGCAATGTGGAAAAGAGCAGTACGCGCAGATGTTTTCTCTCATCAAAGAATCCATGCAGCAGGAGGGAATTTGGGGTCAGTTCTTTCCCCATACCTTTTCGCCTTTCTGTTACAACGAGACAATCGCATCAATGTATTTCCCGCTTTCCGAAAATGAAGTTCTCGCTCGTGGTTGGCGATGGAAGAATGAAACAACAACCAGTGGAGAACAGTACTTAGGACCGGTGATTGATGTACCAGAGCGAATTAATGCTGTTGCCGATGATGTGTGCCAGAAAATTCTCCGGTGCGAAGCCACGGGAAAACTCTACAAGATCATTCCTCAGGAACTCGTATTTTACCGACGGATGAATCTCCCAATTCCGAGCAGGTGTTTTGATCAACGGCACCTGGATCGTCTCCAGAAGCGCAATCCCCGCAAGCTCTTTGATCGTAGCTGCGCCAAATGCAAGAAAGATATTCGTACTACCTACGCACCCGAACGCCCGGAAACCGTGTATTGTGAAGAGTGCTATCTTTCCACTGTCTATTGATGCCTACCTGTAAACAGTGTGCGGCAGCGTTTGAGATCACGAAAGATGATCTGCAGTTTTATGAGAGCGTCTCTCCGACGTTTTCAGGAAAGCGTTACGACATTCCGGCGCCACAAATGTGCCCTGATTGTAGGTGCCAGAGGAGGCTTCTGTTTCGCAACGATCTCACGCTCTACCATCGTAAATCCGATCTCTCTGGAAAGCAGATCGTATCGATGTATGCACCAGACAAGCCGTACGTCGTCTATGATCAGGATGAATGGTGGAGCGACAAATGGGATGAATGCAGCTACGGACGACCATTTGATTTCAGCAAGACTTTCACTGAGCAATTTGAAGTGCTCAATAAAGAAGTCCCGCACATGTCGCTCTTCACGACGAACGCGGAAAACAGTTACTACACCAACCACTCGCTTAACGCCCGCAACACCTATCTCATTGCGGGGGCGACCGATATTGAAGACTCTCTCTATGGGCGCTTCGTCATCAGCTGCCAGAACATCGTCGACGGACTTTCGCTCTACTCCTGCCGCTGGTGCTACGGATGCGTCGCTTCGCAGGAGTGTTACCAGTGTCATTTCACGCTCTACAGCCACAACTGCAGCGATTGCCTGATGATCGAGGACTGTCAGGGGTGCAAGAACTGCTGCCTGTGTTTCGGACTCAAAAACCAGGAGTATTGTTTCCTGAACGAGCGCATCGGTAAGGCGGAATACGAAAAGCGCATGAAAGAGCTCCTTCCTCTCACTGCGGAGAAAATCGATCTGCTCAAAAAGCGACTGGCGTCACTGAAACTTGGATTGCCGCACCGGGCTGCGTACGTGTTTGCCTCGGAAGACTCCAGCGGCGATATGGTGTTCAACTCCAAACACTGCCGCAGCTGCTATGACGTCTCCGGTTGTGAGGACTGCATGTACGTCACCAATACTCCGAAGGGATTTTCCAGTCGCGATGCCAACTACACCGCGCCGCACGGAGTACGGTTCTGTTACAACGTCTGCTCCACCGTCGGTTCAGAGCGTTCCATGGGGACATTTCTCTTGTGGTACGGCAACGATGCCTACTACATCCGCGAGTGTCATCACTGTTCCAATGTGTTTGGCTGCAGCAGCATGAAGCGCAAGCAGTATTGCATCCTCAATAAGCAGTATACGAAAGAGGAATACGAAGAGCTTGTCCCCAAAATCATCGAACACATGCGCAAGACTGGCGAGTGGGGCGAGTATCCGCATCCGCAACTTTCCACCATGGGTTACAACGAGACGCTTGCGCAGGAGTACTACCCCATCACGCGCGATATCGCTCTCAACAACGGCTGGAAGTGGTATGAGACCCAAGAAAAGAAGGATGCATACATGGGTCCGGCGTTTGCCGTCCCCGCGACCATCGACGGCGTCTCCGATGACATCTGCGAACAGATCCTCACCTGCAGTGTCACCGGAAAACCCTTCAAGATTATCCCGCAGGAGCTCAAGTTCTATCGCCTGATGGGCTTACCCATTCCCAGACAATGTCCCGATCAGCGGCATACAGAACGTTTGGCGCTACGAAACCTCCGCAAGCTCTGGAGCAGGAAGTGCAGCAAGTGCGGGAATGGGATCGAGACGACGTATAGTCCGAAGAGACCGGAGATTGTGTACTGTGAAGAGTGTTATCTTTCCACCATTTATTAATGGAGGTGTGCAAACAATGCTCGGCGGAATTTGAGATCACCAAAGACGACCTCGCGTTCTATACAAAAGTGTCGCCGGTGTTTGCCGGTAAGCGCTATAACATCCCGCCGCCGAAACTTTGCCCGGATTGCCGGCAGCAACGGCGATTGGCATGGCGCAATGAACGCCACTTGTACCATCGGAAATGTGATCTGACCGGGAAGCAGATCGTGACGATGTACAGGCCTGAAAGCATTCATCCCGTATATGAGCAGAGTGCGTGGTGGGGAGACGCGTGGGATCCGCTTTCGTACGGGCGACCAATTGCATGGGATCGTTCGTTCTTTGACCAATTCCAGGAGCTTCTTCATGTTGTTCCTCGCATCAGCCTTATCAACAAGGAGCACGAGAACAGTGAGTATTGCAACTTTTCCTTGCACAACAGGAATTCCTATCTACTCTTCACCAGTGCCGAGTGTGAAGACTCGTACTACACCAACCGCTCATGGAAATGCAGGAATGTCTGTGACTGTGCGAGTTTGAATGATGCGGAATTGTGCTACGAAGTCATGGATTCGGATCATTGCCATACATGCACGTATCTTCGCAGCTGTACGAACAACAATGACTGCCATGTGGGGTACGATCTGAAGGGATGCCACCATTGCATCGGATGCTTTGGGCTCCGCAATGCTTCCTACTGCATCGGCAACGTTCAGAGGACGGAAGTGGAATACAAAGAGGAAGCCCCCAAACTTCTGCGGGACATCCCTGCTTTGCGTACGTCCTTTGAAAAACACCTGCAGTCACTTCCCAGAAAATCCATGGACAGCGTGAATGCCGTCGCGTGTACAGGGAATGCCATCCAGCACTCCAAAAATGCCCGTTGCTGTTTTGAGGTGATGAATGTGGAGGATTGCGCATTTGTTGCCAACGCTACGTTCATGCGCGACGCATACGACGTCACGAATGACGATAACTCCGAGCTCGTGTACGAAGCGGTCGGAAGCGAGTCCAATTACATGCATGTCTTCAATGACATCTGCTGGTTCAACAAGCATTTGCTCTACTGCAGCCTCTGCTTCCATTGTGAGCACTGCTTCCTGTGTACGGGATTGAAGCACATGAAGTACTGCATCCTGAATAAGCAGTTCACGAAGGAGGAATACGAGACACTGGTGCCAAAAATCATCGAATCTATGCAAAAAAATAGCCAATGGGGGGAATTTTTCCCCGTTACACTTTCGCTCTTCGGATACAACGAAACGCTGGCTAACGAATATTTCCCAAGCACGGAGAAGCAAGTGCTCTCCCGGGGGTGGAAGTGGCATACCGAACGCGATGCACATCAGTGTCTGGGTCCCGACCAGGAGCTTTCCCATGATATCCGCGATGTTCCCGATGAAATCACGAACCGAATTCTCCGATGTTCGGTTACAGGAAGACCGTACAAGATCATCCCACAAGAATTGAAATTCTACCGCGCCATGGGATTGCCGCTTCCAAAAATCTGCCCCGACCAACGTCACAAAGACCGCAATGCACTCCGCAATCCCCGTAAGCTTTGGAGCAGGGAGTGCAGCAAGTGCGGGAAGGGGATGGAGACGACCTACAATCCGGAGCGACCCGAGATTGTGTACTGCGAGGAGTGTTATTTGAAGACCGTATACTAAAACCTCATTTCTTCTTCCGGGGAGTCTTCTGTTTTCCGGGTTCCGGGAGCAAATCCCACATCATCTGCCACCAGATGCGGTAGCTTTCGGCGAGTCTCGGGCTCACCATCACGAAAATCGTCAGGTCATCTTCCACCTTCCCAAATCCCAGACCACTAAACGTGACCACATGGTCGCCGAAGACTTCGATGGCGGATTCCGATGTATATGCCTTCGGTGCGAATTTGTAGGGCTTTCCCACAATTTCAGGAACATGCGGGACTTTTTCTTGCACCTCCCAGTCGAAGATATGATGAAAGGTCATTTTCTTTTTCTTCGCTTCCACGAGGAACCATCGGAGAAACGTGTCGAGTCGCGGGTCGAACCACGCGCCTTTTGCGCCAAATTCATACATGTCTTCACCGACTTTGAGAGCCTCACGGAGGAAATTCTTCATGCCTTCCACCCCCTTATAAATGTACGCGCGTTGGACCGCGCGCTGGGAACGATAGGTGGAGAAAAGCCCCGGCAACGCTGCATCCAGCAGACGTTCCTTCTCTTTTACAAATTCCATCAGCTTTCCGGGTTCCACTGCCTCGTAAATCGTTTCTCCCTGACTGAATACTTCTGAAACAAGTCCTTTTTCAATAAGACGGTGTATTGCGTCGTAGGCATTGCGGCGGTGCACACCGGAACGCAGGGCAATGGTGGATACACCCGAACCTCCGAATGTGAGGAGAGCTTCATAAATTCGCGATTCATTTGGAGAAAGCCCGAGCGTTTGAAAGAGGTCTGCATGGATCATAGACATCAGTATATCACGTTGTGGTGATGATGAACACCCTTTGGTGATATTTGCCACTCAATATGTGGTGCCTAACATTGACACATTAAATATTTATTTCATTTAGATATTATGAATTTCGTTTCTCCTGCCATCGGCTATTGGTTTCTGTTCGGTTTTGCCATCGTCATTACGCTTTTTACCTACTTCTTTGCACGAAGGAGCGGATGGCAAACCAAAGAAGGTTTTCTTCTCGCAAATAGAAAGGTCGGCTGGGTGCTCGGTGGATTCAGCATCGCGTCTTCCTGGATCTGGGCGCCTGCACTTTTCGTTTCCGTTCAGGTTGCGTATCAAAAAGGTTTGGCAGGCATCTTTTGGTTCACATTGCCGAATATTCTTGCTCTGCTGATCTTCGCGGTTTTTGCCCCCAAGATCCGGGCACGCTTCCCCGAAGGATATACATTCACGCAATTCATTCGTTATCGCCTGCAAAGCGACAGAGTGCATAAAATATTTCTTTTTCCCTACATCTTTTATCAGTTGATGGCGGTTGTCGTTCAATTATTTGCCGGAGGCAGTTTGCTTTCTCTGCTAACGGGCATTCCGCTGACCACGATCATGCCGATTCTGGCTCTGATTGTTCTTATCTACACTTCAATTTCCGGTTTCCAGGCTTCTATCGTTACGGATTTCGTGCAGCTCGGTCTGATCTATGTTGTCGGTCTCATCATTCTGCCTTTGGCGTGGCATGCGGCAGGCGGCGCGAGTGCGGTGAGTGCGGGTTTTCATGGCGTGCAAAATATTCAAAGCATGCTTGATCCCGGAGTGGCGTTCTCCTTCGGGATTGTTACTTCCATTGGTCTCATTGCAGGTTCTATTTCCGATCAGTCCAACTGGCAGCGTGCCTTCGCTATTCAGGATGGTCAGGTGGTGCGGGCATTTATCTTCGGGTCCGTTCTTTTCGGTCTCGTACCTATCGGGCTCTCTACGCTCGGATTTTTGGGAGCAAATCCTGCGCTTGGGATCACGTTGCCGGAAGGAGTTGATCCCTCGATGATCGGAGTGCAAACCGTCGCTTCTCTGCTTCCGTTTTGGGCGGTGTCCTTGTTCGTCGTGATGCTCCTTGCAGGATTGTCTTCCGCATTGGATGCAGGCTTATCCGCTGCAAGTTCCCTGTGGGTCACCGATGTTGTACATCCGAAAGATGATGCCGCTGCCGTGAAATCCGCCCGTCGATCCATGGTGGCGATGACCGTCATCGGATTGCTGGTCTCCCTGGCAGCGGTCTATGTTCCGAATTTCGGTTTGCAGCAATTGTGGTGGGTGTTCAACACGATTGCAGCGTGCGTTATGGTTCCTACGGTTTTGAGTTTGTATTGGGATCGCCTGGACGAACGAGGAGTCTTCTGGGGAGTACTCGTCGCCTTCTTCGTCGGCATCCCGCTCTTTGTCTACAGCAACTTGATCGATAATCCCGTTTGGATTGTGGGAAGCACGTTGTTTGTTGTGGGAGTTACGCTTGCATTCTGCTTGGCTTTCCCGAAGAAGGTGGTGAGGGCATGAGAGAAAGGTAGATTTTTATTTCCCCCTTCGGTTTTTTGCTTCCGGAAGGAGATCCCAGACTAGCTTCCACCATGCCCTGTAACTTTCGGCTAGCCCAGGACTTACCATCACAAAAATGGTGATATCGTCTCTTAGTTTCGCAAGTTCCAATCCATGAAAGGTCACAACGTGGTCGCCAAAAACATCCATCGTTGAATCCGTTGCATACTCTTTGGGGAGGAATTTATACGGCTTCCCGACTGCCTTTAGGACGTGGGGAAGTTTTTCTCGCACTTCATGATCAAAAATATGGTGGTATTGGATTTTATTGCGTTTGGCCTCTTTCAAAAACCAGCGGACAAATGTTTCCAATCGCGGATCAAACCATGCCCCCTTTGCGCCAAAGGAATAGATATTTTCTCCGACCTTCAATGCTTCTCGTAAATAGTTTTTGACACCCTCTATCCCCTTGAAAATATATGCACGTTCCGGTGAGCGGTGCTGTTGAAACTGAGAAAGAAGGCTTGGGAGAGCGGCTTGTACTTTCGCTTGTTTTTCTTCTACGAACTCTAAAAGTTTTCCGGGATCTACCGCTTCATAGATCGTTTCTTTCTGGCTGAATACTTCGTACACCAACCCCTTTTTAATGAGACGATGCAGAGAATCGTATGCATTACTTCTATGCACACTGGATCGAAGCGCAATAGTGGAAACGCCGGAACCACCATAGGTTATGAGCGCATCGTAGATTTTTGCCTCATTCATGCTGAGTCCGAGGTCTTCGAAGAGTTGTGTACTCATGTGTTGTTATTATAGCAACAGTGTCGTGGTCTTGGCTACAACAAAATAATCTTTAGAATTTGACATGTTCTATTTCCATTTCCTATTCACCTTTATGAACACTGCTCCAGAACAACAACGGTCTGCAAGAACCGTACGTATGGAAATTGAGGCATGTACCCAGCAAAGAGATGATTTTCGTGCGCAACGTCTTCCAGAATCGTTGTACTTCGATGATGCTATCCTGGATCTTTGTGAGGAATATGAAAGAATCTGTGTTATCTCTATCCGTGATATTCTTCAGCAATGAGTAAGCATTGCCTCCAATGTGCTTCGGCAATAAATCTCACAGCCACTGATCTCGCATTCTACGAGAAGATCACCCCGACATTCGGCGGAAAAACATGTCCTGTCCCGCTGCCATCACTTTGTTCCCTTTGCCGTCTTCAGCGCCGTATGGCATGGCGTAACGATCGCACGTTTTACCATCGCACGTGCGATCTTTCCGGTGAGAAGTTCATCTCATTGTATCCCCAAGAGGCGCCCTTTCCGGTTTACAAGCCAAGTGAATGGTACAGTGACAAATGGGATCCGCTTTCCTACGGTCAGGCGTTCGATTTTTCCCGTCCATTCTTTGATCACTGGAAAGAGTTGATGCTCAAAGTGCCGCGTCTCGGCATCGACATCGTGAATTGCGAGAACAGCGACTACTGCAACTATTGCGGTGATGACAAAAACTGCTATCTCGATATCGCGGGAGAGGGGAATGAAGACTGTTACTACAATCTCTTCACCAAGTATTCAAAGAACTGCGTGGACTGCACCTTCGCTTACCACAGCACGCTCTGTTATGAGTGCATCCAGTGCTACAACTCCTACGCATGTCGGCATGCGATGTATCTGGAAGACTGCAATGACTGCGCGTTCTGCTTCGACTGCAAAGGCTGCAAAAATTGCCTGCTCAGTATCAATCTTCGCAATAAGGAGTACTGCATTCTCAATGAGCAGCATACGAAGGAGGAGTACCAGCGGAAGCTCAAAGAATTGAATTTGGGGTCTCACTCTTCGCTTCTGCAGGTATCTGCATTGTGGAATACCATGCGCATCACCAAGGGAATGTACCGGGATATGGTCAACATGAATTGCGAAGACTGCACGGGAAATGATCTCAAAAACTGTAAAAATTGCCTTGAGTGTTTCAATGTCGTGAATTCTGAAGACTGCGCATATCTCTATGACGTGCTTGATGCCAAAGACTGCCGCGATCTGAATTATTCGCTGTACCAGCCGGAAATGTCGCTGGAGCTTATTTCCACGCTCGCCATGAAGTTCTCCGGTTACTCCATGGCATCGCATTACAACAGCAACGTGTACTACTGCGATCTTACGAATAACTCCAAAAATCTCTTCGGATGTATCGGGCTGAACCACAAAGAGTACTGCATCCTCAACAAACAGTATTCAAAAGAAGAATATGAGGAACTCGTACCGAAAATTATTGAACATATGCGCAAGACTGGCGAGTGGGGTCAGTTTTTTCCGCCATCCATCTGTCCTTTCGGCTACAACGAAACCGTCGCGCAGGAATATCTGCCGCTTTCCAGTGAAGAAGTGGAGAAGCGCGGCTGGATGTGGCGCGAGGAGGAGGGAAGTGGCAAACGTTACCTCGGTCCAGCCGTGGATACTCCCGATGCCATCACCGATGTTCCCGATGCAATTTGCGAATCCATTTTACAATGCGAGATTTCGGGAAAGCCATTCAAAATCATTCCTCAGGAACTGAAGTTTTATCGTCAATTAGGCATTCCCGTCCCGCGAAGAAGCCCGTTACAGAGGCATTTGGATCGCAATGCGCTCCGCAATCCCCGCAAACTCTGGAGCAGAAAATGCAGTAAGTGCGAAAAGGGGATTGAGACGACATATGCACCAGAAAGGAAGGAAGTGGTTTACTGCGAGAAGTGCTATTTGAAAGAGGTGTATTAGCCGCCGTTCCATTGGCTCTTGGAACGTCTATTTCGTTTTCATAAAGCCAAAATACTTCTTTGTCAGATTCTTTGTAGTGAGCGTATGTACTTTGTCGCAGAAAAGCCGTGCATTCTGGATTCTTATGGTCACATGTCATTCCAAGAATCCTCTTGCATTTGTGTACACAATTGTGTACCATATTTACAGTTTCTTCCTCTCATTCCATGGCTACACGCATGATCAGTATCCGCAAGTTCCGGGAGAATATGCCGAGTCTTCTCAAGGAGGCAAAAAAGAAGAAGCTGAATTTTCTTCTAATGCGTCATTCAGTGCCCGTTGCGCGGGTAGAGCCCATCGAAGAAGATCCCGAGCTCGAAGCATTGATCGCTCAAGCGGAAAGGGGGAGGAGGGATTATCGCGCAGGCAAGTACTACACGATGGAAGAAGTACGCAGAGAATTGGATCTCAAGCGATCGTCTGGACGTTAGACGCGAAAGAAGAACTCAAGCAGTTGCCCTCCATTACCGCTGACCGCATCTGGAACAAAATGCATTGGTTCGCATCCCAACGAGACCCTTTGCATTTCGCGAAGCCTCTCGCCAATGCGCGCATCGGTACGCATCGTTTCCGTGTTGGGAATTATCGAGTGATTGTGGAATTGCAGAATGAGACGTCTGCGATTGTAATTATCGCCGTCCGCCATCGCAGCAAGGCGTACGAATAATCACCCTACTTCCTTCCCCGCCATCCACGCCGCTGAAAACATTGCCCTATGTGTATCGGCGATCTGCTGGCTTTCGATGACGACGGTGAAGATCTCTTTTTTGAAGGAGAAGAGCACGGTTTTATTCTCGAAGATCAGCGTGTCGGTGTTTTCATAGGGGTAAAGAGCTGGATCCAGCACACGAAAGAGGTGATGTTTTCCTTTCACTTTTTCCAATTTCCGGATGTAGTCGTAGGTTTGCGGACTTTCCAGGTTAAGTTCGCGGAGGCGATACGAACGGGGGAGGGTTTTGATGCGCTCAATAAGACCGTCGATCGCATCCGGCAGGTTTGCATCGAGACTTGCGATGTCCGTGAAGAACAGGATTTCGCCCTTGCGTCCCATCGCTGCATACATGTCTTCATAGACGGCAAGAATGGCATCGATTCCTTCGGATACGGTCACACGCGGACGACCGCGGGGATCGTAGTACATCGCTTCGAGCTCAGGGATTACGCGTTCCATCTCCCGTGTCCGTGCTCGGATCGTTTGCAGAATGCGTTGTGGATGTTCCGCACGATAAAAGGTTTTCTTGCCACGCTTTTCTGTGGTGATAAGACCTCTTCCGAGCAGCGCATCGATCAAGAGATATACCGATGGACGCTTCAGTGTGGTGATGCGAGCGAGATCAGTCATGGTTGTGGGACCTGCTTGCAGCGCCGCGAGATATACTTGTGCCGCTTTTTCAGAGATGCCGGTGGTCGTGAGGAGCAGAGCCATTTCCATAGATTCCAGTATCTTCGGTATGGGAAAAAGTGTCAATTTTTCTGACGAAATTAGTATTACTTATTTGTATAATGAATCCATAGTCTATTTTACAAATAAATACTAAGTTATAGAATTATTGTATTGTTGACGTTTTGAGATCGAATCCTATACTTGGGCACTATGCAGTTTCGTTGTAAGCAATGCCAGGCGCCATTCACGGTCACCGATGACGACCGGGCGTTTCTGAAAAAACTTTCGCCGATCATTGGGGGTGTCACATTGGATCTTCCCGAGCCTCTGCACTGCCCAGATTGTCGTCAACTGCGTCGTCAGGCGGCAGTGAACCAAATGCATCTGCACAGAAATACTTGTGGACTTACTGGGAAATCCGTCATTTCCAATTTCCGGAAAGACTCCGGTTTCACGGTGTACGCGCGAGAAGCATGGTGGGGTGACGGGTGGGATCCGCTTTCCTATGGTCGTGACTATGATTTCAACAAATCTTTTTTCGAGCAGTACAAAGAACTTTCGCGTGCGGTGCCGTACCCGAGTCTTACAACTGCATACACATACGATGAGAATTGTGACTATACGAACTACTCCGGGAAGAATAAGAATTGCTATCTGATCTTTGATAGTGATGAGAGTCGTGATTGTTACTACTGCTACAGCATTAACGGATGCAAAGATTGCATCGACTGTCACCGTGTGCGGAGATCGGAACTCACAGCGCATGCGATGGACTGCCTGCAATGCTATAACTGTTCTTTTGTCCAGGACTGCAGCAACTGCGCAGATTCATTGTTCCTCAAAAATTGTACGAGCTGCAAACATTGCATCATGTGCAGTAATCTCACAAACAAGGAGTACCACATTGAGAATAAGCCTGTTTCCAAAGAGGATTTCGAGCGCGTGCAGAAATCCCTCGCATCCCGCGAGGCACTTGCCGGTGCTCGTGCGCATTTTGACGCATTTGTGCTTCAGTTCCCGCAAAAATCGATGCGAGGATTCATGAATGAAAACTGCACAGGCGATTACTTGCTCCAGAGCAAGAATGCGTACAAGTGCTTCGACGGGGAATCACTCTGGGATTGTCGTTACAGTTATCAGTCTCCACTTCCACTCAAAAATAGCATGGATACGGAGCAGTGTGGTGAGGCAGAGAATATGTACGAATCCAGTAATTGCGTCTATAACGCACATACGGTGCTTTTCTCAGCAAGCTGCTGGCCGTGTCGGTATGAGCTTTACTGTACCTTTTGCTTCTCGTGCAGTAATTGCTTTGGGTGTTGCAGCCTTAAGCACAAGCAATACTGCATTCTCAATAAGCAGTACACGCAGGGGGAGTACGAAGCGCTTGTGAAAAAAATCGTCGAACACATGCGTCATGACGGTGGCGACGCCATGAATCTGAGCGCAGCGAGTGGTTCATGGGGACAATTCTTCCCAGCATCACTCGCGTTGTTTCCCTATAACGAAACTGTTGCGGCGGATCATTGTGCATTGACGATGGAAGAAGCGGCGGGTTTGGGTTATGGCTGGGCGGAGCGGGAAGATGATCTCGAGGGGACGAGCGAGGAGGTCTTTGTCCCACCTTCCACTATTGTCGAAACAGAGGACGATGCTACAAAGAAGAGATTGCTGTGCTTCTCCTGTCATCATCCCTACAAAATCACAGTGCAAGAATTGGCATTATTGCGACGAAAGAATTTGCCGCTTCCTGTGGAATGTTTCCTCTGTCGTCATCGGGCACGCATGGCACGGAGAAATCCGCGCAAGCTCTATGGTAGGAAGTGTGAGAATTGCAGGAAGGGGATTGAGACGACGTATAGC
The DNA here is from genome assembly GCA_007376635.1 of Candidatus Peregrinibacteria bacterium Greene1014_49. GTDB lineage: Bacteria > Patescibacteriota > Gracilibacteria > Peribacterales > Peribacteraceae > 2-12-FULL-55-11. The sequence goes on along the minus strand of VMGQ01000001.1, from coordinate 17,172 downwards.
CCTGAAAGACCGGAGAAGGTGTTTTGTGAGGAGTGCTATGTGAAGACAGTGTTTTGATTTGAATACTTGGGTATGCTCATCTCCATGGAGAAAACCTGTACGATCACCGGTAAGCCCTTTACCATTTCCGAGAGTGAGCAAGCATTTATCGAAGCGATGGATATGCCCCTTCCTACAATCGAACCAGAGGAACGCATTCGCCAGCTCATGGCCACGCGCAATGAATGGAAACTCTATCACCGCACGTGCGATGCGACCGGGAGCAAAATTCTCAGTGCATATCCTCCGGAAAGCCCGTACACCGTGTATCGCAATGACGTCTGGTGGGGAGATAGCTGGGAAGGGCTTACGTACGGAAAGCCGTTCGATTTTTCAAAGTCATTCTTTGCCCAATTCGATGCGCTTCAGAAAGTTGTTCCGCGTGAAGGGACATCCGTTTTCCAATCCGAAAATTGCGACTACAACAGTCACATCCGCCAATCGAAAAACTGCTACTTGAACTCCCTCGTCGTTCGCGCCGAGGATATGTACTACAGCTACTGGATGGTGGATGTGGAGAACGTGATCGACTGCTGCTTTCATATTAAGGGTAAAAGCGCGCTCTGTTATGAGTGTCTGGCTTTCGGCACCTGCGTACAGGGGATCGCACTTCAGGAGTGCTACAACTGCAATGACTGTGCATTCTGTTACGACCTCCGCGGTTGCGATCATTGTCTGCTCTGCAGCAATCTCTCCCATAAGTCCTATCACATTCTCAATAAGCCCTGCAGCCGTGAAGCGTATGAGAAGCTGCGGTCGGAAATGATCAACGGATCCTATGCAAGCTGGGTGAAAGCTTATCAGCAATATGCCGAGGTTCGGCAGAATGCGCTGCATCGTGCGGCTCACACGATCAACTGCGAGAACGTCACGGGCGATCATCTTTTTGACTCAAAGAATTGTCTGCAGTGCTTCGACGGTGACACGAGTGAAGATTGCAGCAACGATGTCTCGCTCAATGATGCAAAAGACATTCACTCCTGTTACAGCGCGGGATGGCCACGGTGTGAGCAGCTCTATAACTGCGCGGTATCTCGCGGCTGCAGTGCAATGGCATTCTGTCGCTACATGTGGTTTTGCAACGACATGCGCTACTGCGACAGTTGTCAGTCGTGTAAGCACTGCTTCGGATGCACAGGGCTCCGGCACAAGGACTATTGCATCCTTAACGTGCAGTACTCGAAGGAAGAATATGAAGCCCTTCTCCCGAAAATCATCGCACACATGAAATCTCGCGGAGAATGGGGACATTTCTGGCCGTATACCGTCATCCCCTTTGCGTATAACGAAACATCTGCACAGACGTATTTCCCACTTACAAAAGCGGAAGCTCTGAAGAGAGGATTTCGATGGCGTGATGAAAAAGATGCTCCTCCCGACGTCACAAAAATTGTGCCTGCCGATCGCCTCCCCGATAGCATCGATGAAATTCCTGATGATGTCCTTGGTTGGGCTATTGAATGTGCAGTGACCAAGCGGCCATTCCGAATCATCAAACAAGAGCTCGATTTCTATCGCAGAATGCGGCTACCACTCCCGCGCATTCATCCCGAAGAGCGACATCTTCGGAGGATGGCTCTGCGCAATTCTTATACGCTCTGGGAGCGCGCTTGTGGCAATTGCAAGAAAGCGATCCAGACGACGTACAGCCCGGAGAGGACGGAGAAGATTGTGTGCGCGGAGTGTTATCTGAAAGCTGTATATTGATCGAATAGCCGGGTAGCCGGATAGCGGAATATCCGGCTATCCCGATATTCCGCTATTCGCGTATGCTGATTTCCATGCAAAACATCTGTGCCAATTCCTGGTGCGACCAATCCTTTGAGATCACCGATGCTGATCTTGCATTTTACGACAACATATCACCCATCATTGGTGGAAAGAAATATGCGATTCCTCCACCAACCCTTTGTCCCGATTGCCGGCAACAGCGCAGACTGGGACATGCCAATGAACGCCATTTGTATTCGGGAGTGTGCGGACTTTGCGCTAAGCGCACTCTTACGCAGTTTCCGCAGCATAGCCCGCAAACGTATTACTGTCCGGAGTGCTGGCATAGTGACAAGTGGGATGCAGGGCAGCATGGGAGAGAAATGGATTTTGAGAGACCGTTCTTCGATCAATTAACAGAGTTGCGGAAAGCCGTTCCAGCACAATCGTTAAGCGTGCAAGGAGAGTGTCAAAATTCGGAATACATCCATTACGCAGGATCCAGCAAAAACTGCTATCTCATCATGCATGCGGATTTCTGCGATGATTGCTATTACGGCTATGGTTTCAAGAAAAACAGATCCTGCATGGACGGGTTTTACAATCTCCACAGCGAATTATTGTACGACTGTATCGATTGTCACAAATGTTACGCACTGAAAAGTTGTCAGGATTGTTTCAACTGCTCTGCGAGTGCCTTTCTTCGGGATTGTATGGGATGCAGCTATTGCTTTCAGTGCGTTGGGCTTCGGGAGAAGCGCTATTGCTTCGGGAATGAACAACTTTCTCAAGAGGGGTACACCGCTCGTATCGCAGCGATACACACGGGATCTTATCGCACATACCAGGAGCATGTGGCCACTCGCCGGGCACTCGAGCTACAACATCCATTCAAAGAGTACGAAGGGCACAATCTGGAGAACTGCATGGGGAATCACCTCTACAATTGTAAAAATGTGCAGGAGAGTTTCGATTGCGAAGATGTGGAGGATGCCAAGTACTGTACGCAGCTCGTACTCGGATCCAAGAATGTCTACGACGTCTATCAATACGGCACCAATCTGCAAAATGCCTATGAATGCGTCATCAGTGGAGAAAACTGCGGTGGCGTGCTTTTTTGTATCGAGGTGAATGTCAGCAGCGTCGATCTTTTGTATTGCTGGTACATGGAGGCCTCAAAGAATTGTTTCGGCTGCGCCGGAATGCAGCGGGCGCAGTACTGCATTTTGAACAAGCAGTATTCGAAGGAAGAATACGAGGTATTGATCCCGAAGATCATCGAACACATGCAGCAGACCAATGAGTGGGGACAGCTCATTGGCATCCATAAAAGCCAATTCGGTTACAACCGCACGACAGCGCAACTTTATTATCCCTTGGAACGGCAGCAAGCACTTGAGCAGGGATTTGTGTGGGATGATCAGGAATTACCGTTGCCGGATGTCAAAAAAGTGATTCCCGCGAATGCTCTCCCCGATGACATCGCCGCTATTCCGGATGATATTTTGCAGTGGGCGGTGCGATGCGAAGTCACGGGAAAACCTTTTCGCATTATCGCGCAGGAATTGAAATTCTATCGTGAGCAACAAATCCCATTGCCTCGCCGCTCTCCCGAACAGCGCCATCTTGATCGGTTTGCAAAGCGCAATCCGCGCAAGTTTTGGGATCGAGAGTGTGGAAAGTGCGGAAAAGGGATGAAGACGACGTATTCGCCGGAGAGGCCGGAGATTGTGTATTGTGAGGAGTGTTATTTGAAGGAGGTATACTAGGCAGCCATGGAGAAGATGTGTGCCAACGGCTGGTGTGAAACTTCCTTTGAGGTCACGGATGATGATCTGGCGTTTTATGAAAAAGTTTCCCCGGTCATCGGAGGCAAAAAATTCCTCGTTCCTTCGCCGACCTTGTGCCCTGAGTGTCGTTGTCAGAGGAGATTGGCACAAGTGAACAGATGTCATCTTTTCCGTGGAAAATCTGCATTCACCGGTAAGGAAATTATTTCTCTGTATCCGATGGATCGTGATCTCGTTATTTACGAAAATGATATCTGGTGGAGCGATCAATGGGATCCTTTGGAGTACGGACATGATGTCGAAACAGACAAACCGCTTTTCCCACAACTTATTTCGCTGATCAAGACGACACCTCACATGGCCCTCTTCAATGATCAGAATGAAAATTCACCATATGTGAATACAACAGGCTGGGCAAAAAATTGCCATCTCTGTTATGGCGCAGATTATTCACAAGATTGTTATTACAGCGAAGGGATCTACTACTCGCGCAATTCCCTCGACTGCCTCCATGGGCAGAATCTGGAGCGATGTTATGAAAGTACCGATTGCAATGACGGGTACGGATTGTTGTTCTGCCAAAACTGCAATAACTGTACGGACAGTGCGTTTCTCTACGATTGTATCGGGTGCAAAAGTTGTTTCGGATGTGTCGGCCTGCGCCACAAGGAATATTGTTATTTCAATGAAGAATGTGGGAAAGAAGAATATATGCGTCGCATGCAGCAGCATTTTCCGCTCACACAAAAAGAGATTCTTGCACTCCAAACAAAGCTGCGTTCCTTAGAGACGCGCGTGTCCCGTATGTCCTTTGTCGGTACGAATAATGAGGCGGTGAGCGGTGATTATCTGTTCAATTCAAAGAATGCAGCACATTGCTTCGACAGTGACGGTCTCCAGGATTGCAGATACTGTTCCAACATACGGAAAGCGAAAGACTGTCAGGACGTGAATTATTGGGGGCATCCCGGTGAACTCTGTTACGAGTCTTTGGCAGTAGGCGAAAATGCCAGCCATATTCTTTTTAGTCTTTTCGTGTGGGGTGGAACGGAGAACATGCTCTATTGCTTCGAATGCATATCCTGCAGCAATTGTTTCGGGTGCTCGGGTTTACGTCACAAAAAATATTGCATCTTCAATAAGCAATATTCCAAAGAAGAATATGAGAGCCGAGTCTGCGAGATCATTGAAACAATGCAGAAGAATCATGAATGGGGAGAATTTTTGCCGATTCCCGCTTCGCTTTCCGCATACAATGAAACACTTGCACAGCGCTTCTATCCACTGACAAAGTCTGTGACAGAAGAGCGTGGATGGCTCTGGAGGGAGGTCATCGATGAAATACCCAAGGTTACAAAAATTATTCCGGCTACACAGCTTCCTGAACGTATTGATGCTATTCCTGATGACATTCTGCAATGGGCTATCCAATGTGAAGCAACGAAACGTCCTTTTCGCATCCTTAAAGCGGAATTGGAATTCTACAGAGCATTCGGTCTGCCGATTCCCCATCACCATCCTGATGAGAGATTGAAAGAACGCTGGTTACTGCGTAATCCCCGCAAGCTCTGGAACAGGAAATGCGATAATTGTGGAAAGGGGATTGAAACCACATATGCGCCCGAACGACCGGAAATCGTGTACTGCGAAGAGTGTTATCTCAAAGCGGTCTATTAATCGTATTGCCTATACCATTTTCTTTTTGTAGACAAATGCTTGCATTTTGCCGTTGTTTCGTATACAATTGCATGCGTTATGGCATCAAAAAGTATACAAGTGCGGCTCGATGAACGGCTGAAAAAGCGGGTGGAGAAGATCTTTGCGGATATCGGCGTCGATACGCCGACGGCGGTGCGCATGTTTTTCATGAAAGTCGCTGCAACAGGGGAGATCCCTTTTTCCCTGCAAGCGCATCAAGAAGATCACTACACCCCACGGCAACTCAAGGCTCTCGATCGCCTGGCGGCAAAAGCGATGAAAGAGAAGCTTGCGGGTCCGTTTACAACTGTCGAGGCTCTGCTGGAAGATCTTCATCGATGACATATGCAGGTTTTCTATGCCAAGTCCTTCCATCGGGCATACCGGAAGCTTTCAGCTGAACATCAGAAACACGTTGGCATTGTCATACAGATTTTTCTGCATAGTCCATTTGATCCCAGATTACACAATCATAAACTCGCCGGATCCAAACGCGGTCTGCGAGCCATTTCTGCAGGATACGATCTGCGGATTCTCTATGAAGAACGAGAGGGTCATGCGGTTATTTTTATGATTACCGTGGGAAGGCACGATGAAGTATATTGAACATTCTACAACCCGCGATACACGCTGCTCCTATGTGCGATTCGTGCAATCGAGACAACGTGCACTTCAGTGTCCACTTTGTAGATGATGCGGTATTGGCCAACACGAATTCTGTAATATTCTTCTTCTCCTTTCAACTTCGCGGCTCCTGCGGGAAATGGGTTTTCTCCAAGTGCAGTTAGATGCGTATAGATACGCGCAAGGAGCGATTGCGGAAAGCGCCGCGTGTCTTTGACTGCGGACGGCAGAACCTCAACGCGATACGGAGTGTCGCCGTCCATGGTTCAGTTTTGGAAAAGCTTTTTCGAGGGGAATGCCCTTCTCATGCCTGCGTTCTCCGATCACTCTGATGTCGTCCAATTCCTCAATCAATTCCACCATTGCCTCGTAATCCTCTGCAGGCAAGACAACAGAATGCTTTTGCGAATTCACCAGCAAATAGACTGGCTGCCCTTTGGGCAACGCATTTGTCCCCCTTCTCTTGATATCCCTAAGGGTGATGGTAGGAAAGATACTCATATTAGTACCTATAATGGTACCTTTATTGTACCTCTTTTGAGTCTCTTTCGTCAAGAGCCATAGGCGTTATTTCTTCAGCCAAGTCTCCAACTCCCTCGGTGCCCTACTATCCGCCGGCGGCAAATTCTTCCCGATTGCATCGAAGAAGAAGTGGAAGATCTGGCTCATTTGTTCCTGCTTAAGTTTCAGTCCGATCAGCGAATCGCCATAGCAAGCCAGATACAGCGCAGTGCCCACAAGAAAGACGTTCGTTGCGCCACGCGCTGCGGGAAACTCACGAGGGTCGAAGTGCGCAGGATCTAGGCGGCGAATGTATTCGGGAATCAGTGTTCCTGACGCCTCGAGCATTTCAATTGCGAGCTTCGCCTTCTGTGCATCTTTAAAAAACTCCTCCGTGAATTTGCCGAGCGTCGTCGTTCCCATCTGCTGGTCAAATGTATTGGATGTGAGCATACGGATGCGTACGACTCGCTCATTTTTTGCTTCAAAGAGGAGATCTCTGAAAAGCGCCTTGATGCCGGATTTTCCCTGAAAGACCTGGACGGTCGGGACAAATCCTTCTCCCCGCATGATTTGCTTGAGTTCTGTTTCCACGGCGGGGATCTGTGCGGCAAGTTCTTCGACGGACTGTTCCCGATCTTGCAAATGCGCGGCGATACCCTCTGCACCCGTCACGCCGAAGTACTGAATGCCGTCTCGGATGTACACCTTCATAAGTCCGAGAGATTCCAACTTCTTCAGGTGCTTGTAGGTAACGACGCGATCCAAATCCAGTCGTCTCGCGATGATGGATGCAGGTTGCACGCCGATGCTTGCAAGCGTCAGATAGATCGTTTGCTCCTTATCTGTGAGGCCGAGTTTTCCTAAATAATCTTTGAGCATATCTGTTGTTCTTAAAAGAAGAACACTATACAGGTATAGTATAGAATATTACATTGGAAAGAACAATTCCCCCTATAAAACTATGAAGAAACCGTGTGTTGTCTGTAAGGAACAGTTCGTGATCTCTGCTGATGAATTGGCAATGCTCAAGAAGCTTTCCCCGGTCATAGGAGGCAAAGTCATTCCATTGCCTCCTCCCACGCATTGCCCTGCATGCAGGCAGCAGCGCCGCATCGCTTTCCGTAATGACAGCAACTACTACAAAAATACCTGTTCCTCGTGCAAGAAGCAGGTGATCTCCATCTACTCTCCGGATAAGGAATATCCGATTTTGTGTCATGAATGCTTCTGGTCGGATCAGTGGAGTGCTCTGCAGTACGGACGAGCGTTTGATTTCTCCAGGAATTTCGCTGAGCAGTTCGGAGAGCTGAAGAAGGCAGTGCCGCGACTGTGCATCTTCAATACGCAGAGCGAAAACTCCGACTACACCGTCCACAGTTCCAGAAACAAGAACTGCTACATGTGCAGTTCGATCATCGATGATGAGAACGTCTACTTCAGTGATTTCATATTTGATTCATTAGATTCTATCGACTGCTTTTCCTGCGAGGGCATGGAGCTGTGTAGCAGCTGCGTTTTTTCTGAAGATTGCTACAACGGCGATTGGCTGAAACTCTGTTTTAACGTTACCGATGCGATGTTCTGCATTGATTGCAAAGGCGGAAGCCGGCTTCTTGGCTGTGTTGGCCGCCGCAATGCCTCGAATCAGATTCTCAATGAAGCAGTCACGCCAGAGCAATTCGACGAAACGCGGAATCATCTACTCACGGACTCACAATACCGCCAAGAATTTATGAAACAAGTTGAAGCACTACGTCTCACAATACCGGTTCCGCATATCTGGGAGATTGGTTCGGAGAATTGCAGTGGCAATTACCTTTTCCATTCCAAAAACGTCCAACATGGCTACAACACGAAGTATTTTGAAGATTGCTTCTACGTTTACGAAGGACATCGCAATACCGATTGTTTCGATCTCATGCGCTCCGGCGATGGAGAGTTGCTCTATGACTGCTGCAATGTCATCGATCTCAAAATGAGCGCGTTCTGTAATCTCACGTACCAATGCGATCATCTTCTCTACTGCGACAACTGCCACGGCTGTAGCGACTGCTTCGGGTGTTTTGGTCTCAAAAAAGCGAAATGCTGCATATTCAATACGCAGTGTACAAAGGAAGAATATGAAGTATTGGTTCCGAAGATCATCGCGCATATGGAGAAAACTGGTGAATGGGGAGGATTTCCGAAAGCTGCGATTTCCTCTTTTGGTTACAACGAATCAAAGGCTTCGGAGTGGTATCCGCTCAGTAAAGATGAAGTCCTCAAGCGCGGTTGGCAGTGGTCGGACTACGAACAGTCCTTGCCTGAAGGACTCAAAGGCATCGAAGCTGAAAGGCTACCCGAAGACATCAAAGACGTCCCGGACGATATCCTGAACTACACGATTCATTCTGCAGAAAGCGGTAAGCCCTACAGGCTCATTCCGCAGGAACTGGCGCTCTATCGGAAGAAAGGATTGCCCGTTCCGCGGTTGCATCCGCATGAGCGCATTCTTAAACTTTCCACGGTGCAGAATCGTCACACGCTGTATCCGAGAAGCTGTGCAAAGTGTCAGAAGGGGATCGAGACGACGTACAGCCCGGATCGCCCGGAAATTGTGTACTGTGAGGAATGCTACCTTAAGACTGTGTACTAGCTTCGTGAACCAATAATCAACTCGGTTGCTGTTGAATCCCGACTACGGATTCCAGTTTCTGAATTCTCACAAGCATGTTGACGCGATGAGTGTAAAGGCGTTGAAGGGCGTCTTTTACAAACACAATATCTTTTTTTAAAACACCAACGTCGATTTTCATTACACCAACATCTATTTTAAGAACTCCAACGTCCGTTTTCAGACTTTTCACATCTTTTTCCAAGCATTCCAGACGTGTTTCCACGGCAGTGCGCATACCTTGTATGTGCTGTAGGAGTATCCGGTTGGTGATGGCGGGTGCCTTGGGCATTGGGACACGAGTGTAACATGTGGATAATAGATGTCTTGCCGTGTTGCATTGACGAGAAATACGATAATCGTATTTTCCGCATCACAAAAACAAAATTCCGGTTCTATGATCAAAAAGAACACGTGAATATTTCCTATGTTTTCCCAAGAACGTCAAACAAAAAATGAAAAATCTGACTCAGATCATGATGCTTAAGTTTCAGCCCTATTTTGCTACCCCGGTACGAAGCGAGATAGACCGCCGATCCAGCGACAAACACATTCGTCGTTCCCTGCGCGCGTAGCATTTCCTCCATTGGGTTTGATTCTCCGAGATTTCGCAACCGTTCGGGGACCATGCCGCCCGTTGCCTCAAAATATTCAATGTGGATACCGCGTTCCTGCAGGTCTTTAAAGAAGGATTTCAGGATTCCGGGTAACTCCGGATCATCAATACGTTCTTCATAGGTATTTGATGTGAGCACGCGCAATTGTTCAATCTTTTGGCTCTTGAGTTCGAAGAGCAGATCCCGGAACAGGCTCTTGAGCCCCGATGCTCCTTCAAACATTTCCAATTCAGGAACAGATCCTTCCTGTCCTCCGAGAGATTTCAAAAGCTGTGCTGCGGTGGGAAATTTTTCGAGAAGCACTCTCGCGTACTCCGAGCGATCACGGAGCTTTCCCTCGATCACTTCCATACTCTCGAGACCGAAACACTGCACAGCATCGCGGAAATAGATGCGCACAAAACCAAGCTCTGCGAGTTTGTGAAGATTTTTATAGGCTGTTACGCGATCGAGACCGGTACGACGCGCGATTGCCGAAGCCGGCTGTACACCAAGTTCTGCAAGTGCAAGAACGATGTGGGTTTCCTTCTCTGTGAGGCCAAGAGTTTTAAGGTAGTCCGTAAGCATATCGTGTTGTTACTCGTGAAGAACACTTCACAGGTGATTTTCACCATTATATAAGATTCTTGTACTTTAATCACTATCTTTACGTTCTTCCTATGGAACGATCCTGTGCAATCTGTAAAAACGGCTTCGTGGTCACCCCGGATGAAGAGGCATTTCTCGCAAAGATGCTCTTCCGGTTCGGGAAGTCCCAAATACATCTGCCATTGCCGGAAATCTGTCCCGATTGCCGCACACAGAAGCGCACATGTCACCGTAACGAACGGTTCCTCTCTAAAAACCGTTCATCATTCTCCGGAAAAGACATTGTCTCGATCTATGCCCCTGGCTCGATCATCGGAGAACCACTCAAGATCTATTCCCAGGAAGAGTGGAAGAGCGATGCGTGGGATCCGATGAGTTATGGCCGCGACTACGATCTGAACCGTTCATTCTTCGACCAGTTCGCCGCGTTGCAGCGTGATGTGCCACGCATGGCACTCATCAGTCTTGGGAACGAAAACTCGGGGTTCACGACGGGGACGGGGTACTGCAAGAATTGCTACCTGATCAATTCCTCCGAATACTGCGAGGACTGCTACTACGGAAAGCTCCTGCAGCGATGTAAGAATTCTATTGATTGCAGCTACGTGTACGACAGTGATCTCTGTTACGAAGCCTTCAGCTGTACGAAGTGCTACGGGTGCCAATGGCTCAGTCACAGCCAAAATTGCCAAGATTGTTTCTTCAGTAGCAATCTCCGCGGTTGCCGGAACTGCTGCCTCTGCACCAATCTCGATCACAAGGAATATCATTTCATGAATCAGCCGCTCTCTAAGGAAGAATACGTGAAGCGCACCGCAACATTCCGCGGATCATTACAACGTGCACAGGAAATGCAGAAACTTTGGAAAGATGCCATGAAAAAAATGGTGCATAAATATGCCAACGTCGTGAATTGCGAAGGGTGTACCGGCGATGCGATCGAAAACTCTCGCAACTGCATTGATTGCTACGACGTCACCAATGGCCAGGACTGCCGTTCTGTGCAAGTAGGCGTAGAGCCGAAAGATATCTATCACAGCAGCAACATGTACGTCCGCTCGGAGCTCTGTTATGAGACGCTCGGAACAATCGAGGCACACACCGTCGCGTACTGTCTCTACGTGTTCCATTCACAACGTCTTCTCTACTGCGAGTACTGCTTCAGCTGTTCCGATTGTTTCGGATGTTCGGGACTCACACGGAAAAAGCATTGCATCTTTAATAAGCAGTACACGGAAGAGGAATATGAAGCATTGGTTCCGAAGATTATTGATGCCATGAAGAAGGCGAGTGAATTCGGGCAATTCTTCCCTGTTTCATTATCGCCATTCGGTTATAACGAGTCGGTTGCCAATGAATATTTCCCGCTTACAGAAGAGCAGGCGCGCGCAAAGGGATTCCTCTGGCGTGCAAAGGACATTCGCGATTTCCGTCCGCAAACAGCGGCTGTTCCAGAGAAGATCACCGATGTTTCCGAAAGTATCACGGAAGAAATTCTTGCGTGTAGCGCATGCACCCGCAATTACCGAATCATTCCCCAGGAGCTCGCATTCTATCGGCAGCAAATTGTCCCAGTACCGTCGCTTTGTCCGGATTGCCGCTATATGGAGCGGTTGAAGCTCAGGAACCCACGAAAGCTCTGGGATCGAGCATGCGCCAAATGCGGGAAGGGGATGGAGACGACATATGCTCCAGGTCGTACGGAGACAGTGATGTGTGAAGAGTGTTACCGAGCTGAAATCTATTAATTCTTCCCCCTTTTTTATGTCCGAAGTATCGCATCCACCAACAGTTGGATCTCCCGCATTGCGGCCGGAAGCGCACACCCAACTTTTGAAGGAAACAACGCGAAATGACGCAGCAAAAGTCATCGCGCAGTTTGGCGAATTCCGCATTGCAGAGAGGTCTTTGCGAAAGAAGTATCGTCAAGGTGTGTAGGTTTACACTGCATGGTGCCTCCTATTCTTCCGATTGTTGTGCGGCTTTTTCCGTCCCGGAAAACATTCGGGAGCTTGCCCGTGTTCAATCGCAAAAGCATTGGCATATCGTTCCCGGTCATGAAAAGAGGTATTGCGATCATCGAGGAGATGGCCGATTTCATGCGGGAAAACATTTTCACGGTAAAAATCGGTCATGGCTCTGTCTGTCCAATGGCAGATCCATTTCTTTTCCTGAGCGTCGTACAACCATTTCGCACCAAAGCGTTGTGTCTCCTGGAGCATCAATGGATGTGGAAGAGCTGAGCATATTTCCAATCCATCTTTTTCCACGGGGAACAAATAGATGGATGATCCCCAATGCATTCCATAACATTCTTTCTGCTCATGTTTTTGCGTATGTGTAGGCAAGACGATATGGTGCAGACGCTTTTGGATGGCATCGCGTAATTGAGCAGGGAAACATGCGATACGATCCTGTATTTCAGCAGGAGCTAGAGGATGTACAAATCCTTCCCCCGGTGATCCGATGTGGAAACGAGGGTGGTTTTGCGAAGCGCCTTCAGGGCGAGGCGGATACCATCGTACTTGGGGAGTTCTTTGGCCAACCTGATCATAGGGCAAGAGTATTTTTTGAATTCTTCCACGTGACCGGTACTGACCGCTATTCACTGGGGAGACAGTGGTCTCCTTGAGCTTCAATTGTTGCCGATGTTCGAGTGTGCGATGGCGCATTCTTTCTGAGCAATACTGCGGCTTATGCGTAAAATAAAATTATGCTGCTTGCCTGTCAATATTCTTCAATATTGGCTAGCAGGGGAACAGAATAGGCCTATTATTCTTCCGTCCAAATGGCAAATCTCCGGTATCTCCACATCATCGTGCCACAAGGGAAAGAAGGCGAGAAAAAAGGGGAATCCAAATTCCAGGAACTTCTGCTGAGTCTGCGCAATACCGTGACCGGGGAGCACTTCTCCTTTGAATTCTTCGGACTTGCGCAGTACACGTACTTCTATGCGGTGATGGACGAGAAGTTCAAGGAGACGATCGAAGGGTTGATTTACGCCACATTTCCCGAGGCTGAAATTCGCGAGACACAAGACTACACATCGACGTTTGATGCAACGACGCAGCACGTTGCGGGAGTGGAGCTCAAGCTCCTCGAGAAGGATGTGTTTCCTATTCGCACGTATGATCAGTACGAGGAAGACAGTCAGTCGCGACTGTTTTCGGTTATCAGCAAAATCAGCAAAACTGAACAGGTGTGGGTGCAAATCGTCATTGAACCTGAGGATGACACTGCCGCGTATCACTTCTTCCACACACTCCGGTACCGGATGTCGAAGGTGCGAAAAGCATTCTCCATCCGTGATCGCATGCGCAAAGAGGGGAGATCAGGCATTGCCGATCGGCGAAGTGCCGCTGCGCATGAAAAAGAGAAGAGCAAGCCCTTTCTTGCAACCATTCGGTGCGGCTACGTTGCGGCTTCTGCCGAAGAAGCACAGCTTAAGCTCAATGCTGTGGTGAACAGCTTTTTCCATTTCAATGATACCGACATCAACGGATTTGCCGCAGGGCGCTTTCAAACGGGGCAAGCCTTCATGGATCGGTATCGCTCGCGCACACTTGGGAAGGGGTTTACCTTGAGCGCCAAGGAAGCAGCGACGCTGTATCACTTCCCCAACGCGGATATTGTTCCGCATATCGTGCACGTGCTTTCCCGCAAATCCGATCCTCCTCATGACTTACCTAAAGCAGGGGAGTCCGGGGTCTCAGCCTTTGGTGTCACCAATTATCACGGCAGCTTCGTTCCCTTTGGTGTTAGGCGCGAGGATCGACGCCGGCACCTCTATCTTGTTGGGAAATCCGGCTCTGGAAAATCCAAACTCTTAGAGCTCGTTATCCATACGGATATGCATGCAGGCCACGGCGTTGCTGTCTTGGATCCGCACGGCGATTTGGTCGATGCGGTGCTGCGCTATGTCCCTAGAGAACGCATAAAAGATGTGGTGCTCTTTGATCCGGCGGATACGGAGTTTCCCATTGCGTTTAATCCCCTCAGCAAAGTTGACGAGGCCTACAAGATGCAGCTGACGATCGGTTTCCTTGATATCTTTAAAAAGCTCTTTGGCGATAACTGGACGTACAGACTGGAGCACGTTCTTCGCTATACAACACTCGCTCTTCTTGATAGCCCAAACACCACTGTTCTGAGCATTCTCAAAATGCTCACGGATAAAAACTATCGCCAGAAGATCGTTGCGCATATCGAGGATAACGTGGTGAAGAGCTTCTGGGTTTCGGAGTTTGCCGCATGGAGCGAGAAATTCGATGCCGAGGCGATTACGCCGTTGCTGAATAAAGTGGGTCAGCTCGTCGCCACAAATATGATCCGCAATATCATCGGACAGGTGGAAACGAAGTTCGATATCCGCGATATCATGGACAATAAAAAAATTCTGCTCATGAAAGTGAGTAAAGGTCTTCTAGGAGAGGAAAACTCCTCGCTCCTTGGTTCCATGATCATCACAAAAATGTACCAGGCGGCCATGAGCCGAGCCGATACTGCAGAAGAGAAGCGGCCAGATTTCTACTTCTACATCGACGAGTTCCAGAACTTCGCGACCGATACCTTCTACGAAATTCTCTCCGAAGCGCGCAAGTATCACTTGAATCTCACAATCGCGCACCAGTACATGGGGCAGCTGAGTAGCAAGATCCGCGAAACGGTCTTCGGCAACGTCGGTTCGATGATCAGCTTCCGCGTCGGTGCTGAAGATGCCCAGATTTTGGAGAAAGAATACAACCCCGTTTTCAAAGAGCGCGACATCATCAACCTGGGTGTCCGGGAGTTTTACTGCAAGATGTCCGTTGCCGGTGAAAGCCGCGAAGCGTTTTCTGGTCGCACCATTGACGTGCCGAAAGTTACTGACGATTGCTCCGCACAGATTCTCGCCGAATCTCGTCGCAAGTACGCGGCTCCAAGGGTAGAGGTGGAAAAGATGCTCAAGAAGTGGGATGAATCCGCAAGTGCGCCGCCTGCGGAGGATGAAATGGGGGTGGAGGAAAGATTTGAAGAACCTCTTATCTAACAGCATCCCACCAGAGCACCCCTACTGGGGTGCGGTTTTTGACGCTACGGGTGCAAACTTGGCGCTGTACGCGTGCAATATTTTCCCAGCGCACGATTCTTCCTGCGCGTCCCTATGCGATTAGGTTGGTACTTTCTTTTGTCTTGCCAAAAGAAAGTACCGCAAAGAAAAGCGTGTCGCCCGGTGAACAATTCCTGCGCTTCATACCGCTCGCAGGGGCAAAAGCGCGAACTCCTCGCTCGCTGCGGCTCGCTCGTCAGACAGCGCGCTTTTGACCCCCCTGCTTCGCGGTGAAGCGCGACGGAATTGTTCAGGGGCGACGAAAACGTTGTTCGATGTGTTTGTATCCATCTTTCCTCCTGTAGAATCTCTCTGCTGGAGAGATGGCCGAGTGGTCGAAGGCGCGCGACTCGAAATCGCGTAGGCCCCAAAAGGGTCTCGAGGGTTCGAATCCCTCTCTCTCCGCCATTCCATAAATAATCTCACCATTTCCACTTTCTCCGCTTTTTCTTATGGGATAGCGGAAAGAATGAGTCAAAATGGCTTATATGTTATGTAATCCCTAGCAAAACGCCTATTCCGTCAATTGCTTTTGCCAAGCCGAATTCACCATTAGACGTGGATTTTTAGCTTGCAGAGGGGGTTTTGACTGCTAGTATCTCGCCGTCTACTTCTTCCCCCCTTATTTCATGTCCTACGTCGTCGCTTCGAAAATCAAGGAAGTTGTCAAGAAGCACAACATGATGGCTGCTGGTGACCTCGCTGAGGCAGCAAGCGCATTTCTCGAGGCTGCTCTCAAGGCAGCAGTGAAGCGCGCCAGCGACAACGGTCGCAAGACTGTTCGCCCGTGCGATCTGTAAAGATCTGATTCTCGGAATCAAAAGGCCTCCGTGAAAACGGGGGTCTTTTTTTAGGAAACCAAGGAGACCAATGAAACCAAGGAACAGACGTTTTACATGAACAGATTCTGTTCCTTGGTCTCCTTGGTTTCATTGGTCTCCGTCTATCCTTTCGCCAACCTCTTCAGCTCCGCATCCACAAATTGCTGTATATCTCCATCCAGCACTCCTTGCGTATCACTTGTTTCCGTATCCGTACGGAGATCTTTTACCATCTGGTACGGATGCAGAACGTAGCTCCGTATCTGTTGACCGAAGTCTGCGCTTTTCGTTGCGCCCTTTAATTCTTTCTTCGTCGCCAAATCTGCAGCCTCTTGTTTCTCGAGAAGTTTTGCCCGGAGTATGCCTAAGGCGCGTGCGCGATTCTGGAGCTGTGAATGTTCACGTTCTGTCCTCCGGCGCCGCCGCTGCGAAAGGTATCGACTCGGAGATCGCTTTGGTTGATTGCCACTTCTGTTTCTTCAATCTCTGGCAGAACCTCTACAAGAGCAAAGCTTGTCTGGCGTAGGCTTTTAGCATTAAAAGGAGAAAGACGTACAAGGCGATGTGTGCCGCGTTCACATTTCAAGTATCCGTAGGCCATTGATCCCTCAATATAGATCGTTGCGGTTTTTATTCCCGCTTCCTGTCCATCTGTTTTATCCACCAGATCCGTTTTCCACCCCTGGCGTTCGCAGTACCGCAGATACATTCTTAGAAGCATTGCTGCCCAGTCCTGGGCTTCGGTACCGCCAGCTCCGCCACTGATGGTGATGTAGCAGTTGCCCGCATCGTATTCTCCAGAGAGATAGAGCTGCGTCTCGACTGATTTCCATTGCGTTTCGAGCTTCGCATATTCCTTTTCCAGATCGGCAAGATCTCCCAGTGCCGCTTGCGCGGTTAATTCCAAAAGATCGTTCACTTCCGCAAGCATAGTACTCACCGGTTCCCAAGTTTTCTTCAGAGATCGGAGATCAGCAAACAGTGCATTGGCTGCTTTCTGGTCTGACCAAATCCCGGGATCCTCCGATTGCTTCTGCAG
>VMGQ01000100.1:3684-4804 GCA_007376635.1 Candidatus Peregrinibacteria bacterium Greene1014_49 | reverse complement strand
CAACGTCGTCTGCCGCATGTATACCTATCTGGAGCACCAGCGGGAAATCCATCCGACGATGAAAAGCGGCTACATCGACTGGCTCGCCGATCAGGTGGCCCAAGCAATCGGGGAAGATCCTATCGAAGTCAAGGCGGCTCTGCTCGGCTATCCGCATAAACACACACACGCCAGCGCAGCGCTGAAGAATCTCGGTGCAGCTGGCTGCGCAGCGAAGGGGAAGCAATCCGCCATCAAAAACGAGGATTTTGCGGAGCAGCATGCATTACACGGGGAACTTGTGGAAGATTCCTCGCAATTCATCATTCTCGATCAATCCACGGACGCGGAGATCTCCTTCAAAATCCTGGATGGAGAAGCGACATTCACTGATTACGGAATCAGCCACACGAAGGAGATGCACCTTCTGATCGTCCGCGACGATCTCCGGCATTTTGCACACCTCCACCCCGAGCGCGATGCAGATGGCACCTGGCGTGTTCCTTACGTCGCACCATTCGGCGGAACGTACTGGCTGTTTGCCGACTTTGTCGATACAGACATGCAGCATCACACGGTTCGTTTCAACCGGACATACACGGGTGATCCGGATGACACCGGCATCCTACGGGATATGCGAAAAAAGAAGAGTGTCGGGAAATACATTGCGACACTCGAGGAAGCCCCGTACAGCAATGGCACACTTTTTACGTACCACATCGAGGATGCGGAGGGAAAAGCACCGTCCCTGGAAACCTACCTCGGAACTCTGGGGCATAGCATCGTCATTTCAACGAAGGGAGGCTTCATTCATACGCACCCCTCACCTGCCAGTGACCACCTCACGTTCCATGTCTCTGATCCCGTCGACGACTTCTACCGGATCTTCACGCAGTTTCAGGTGGATGGTCAGATTTTCACTGTAGAGTTCGACTGGTTGTCAGGAAGAAAGAGTCGTCCGTCGGAGGAGCATCACCATTAATCCACACTGAGCTGAAGACTACCGCACCCTATACCGCCAGTAGGCCCACCCCCAGATGGCGATGAACCCGAGCATTGGAAAAGGTATGCCTGGCATGGCCATCCAGACAGCCTGCAACGCAAGGAGAAGGATGAAAAGGTAACCGGCGTACGCCCATTC
>VMGQ01000100.1:0-3636 GCA_007376635.1 Candidatus Peregrinibacteria bacterium Greene1014_49 | reverse complement strand
GGTACCGGAGCGACGATTGCAATACCTCCGAGGATCTTGGCCGTGGCATTGAAGTAGAGCGTATAGGTTGGGTACCCGAGCTGCGTAAACGCCAGTGCGATTGCCGGAGTATCCACGAAGTAGTAAATCCCTGACCCTACCATGAAAAAGAGAAGGAGCGATGTCGGGATCCAGTAAAGGAGGTGCTTTTTCATAGTGTCTGTATGGTACCAGAAATGGATGGATGCTCAAGGATGCTATCGCTTCCACTCGTATTTCGCATCAATGGCGATCCCTCCTCGTACATGGAACTTCACAATAACTGCGACATGGAGCGGCTTCACGAATTTCACAAAATCTTCGCCTATATCCACTGCGAGGTGCTCATGGAACACACCGACATTTCTGAATGTTTCCAGATATAACTTCAAAGATTTTGACTCCACGACGAATTTGTCCGCGGTGTAGATGATCTCAATGTCTGCATAGTCGGGTTGCCCTGTGAGAGGACAAATGCAGGTGAACTCCGTGCAGTGCAGAGTCACTTCGATCTTTCCCGGAGCATGGTTCGGAAAGACTTCGAGCGTGCGCGAGGGAACAGCTTTTTTACCGAGTTTTGTCAGCGCCTGCAGATCGTCTTTTTTCGTAGGCATGGTACGATAGGAACGGCGTCAGTGTACCACGATCCATGCCCTCTCCCATCCATATCACCGCCGGCTACGCTTTCTTCCCAATCGCTGAGGAACGCCTTCCGATACTCCGAAAAGAGCTTCTGGCATTTGGTCACGCACGCGACATGCGCGGACTCACGCTGCGTGAATGGAACCGTCTGTGGAACGGCGCAAGCGATTGTAGAATGGAAGAAGTATCTGATCGCGCAATGTGGTCCGATCGTCTTCAAAGATAGCCTCGCGGATCGAACAGTATTTAAACGCTGGTCGGTAAAGATCAAACCGGAAATCGTCGCCATCAAGAAAGATTCTGTGAAGCCGAAGGGGAAGCGAAAACATCTCTCTCCGCAAGAATGGCAGAAGATGCTCCAGAATCATGATGTGACGGTTATCGATACGCGGAATCACTTTGAAATAGAAGTGGGAAAATTCCGCGGAGCGATCGACCCGAAGATTCAGCAATTCTCGGAATTTCCGGAATACGTACGCACGTCAAAGATCCCGAAGGGCAAGAAAATCCTCCTCTACTGCACTGGAGGGATCCGTTGTGAAAAAGCGCTGATTGCTATGGAACAGGAGGGCTACAAAAATGTTTTTCAATTGGAAGGCGGCATCCTCGCGTATCTACAACAATTTCCTGAATGCGCGTTTGAAGGAGAGTGCTTCGTCTTCGATCGACGGACAGCAGTCGACCAGCACCTTTGCCCGTCGCAGATCTACGGCATCTGTCCGCACTGTGGAGATCCGGGGACGGTGAAGATCGCATGCACCATGTGCGAGCATCAGACAATGGTTTGCCAGGAGTGCAATACACAACAACATCGCAGAACGTGCTCAAAAAACTGCGCATATGTGGAACGAAGACGTTCGAATCTTGTACAAGGAAAGCGGAATGGAACATAAGAGACCCCTGCTCCTATTTCCCGATCCAATAGACGATTGTTAGCATTGTTGCCGCGCTCTGCATTCCTTGTACATCCATAGACACGATGGCAAACGTATTTTTCCCCGGAACGAGGTTAAGGGTGATCCAAAATTTCCCGGAGGTAGGAGTATAGGAGGATGCCGGTTCCCCGTTGAAAAGCAGTTTTATGGTGCGGTTATCCACAAGCCCGTAAACATCGACCTTGGCGGCATTCACCACGATCTCGCCTGTGATAGAAGGAGTGGGGCTCGTAATACGCGGTGCGGGGAGCGCAAGAGGACTGCTCGCACTTGCACTCTGCACGGATTTTTCCTCCGCAGGTGCAGCGGTAGACGATGATGAAATGCTACTGACCGGGAACACTTTGAACGTGGGCACAGCAGAGGACGCGGATGAAGAGAGTATTTTGGATGATAATGAAGCACTGGAAACACTCGGCAGACTGGACGCTGTCTCCTTCATCACATTCCGTTCCTCGGGCATGATTTTTTGTCGGGTGTACGGGCGTTCCTTGAGCATGCGCTTGCTCGGGCGGAGGCTGGAGGAGAGACTGCTCTGCATATCCTCCTTCCCATCAGAAAATCGTTTCACCATCGGAGCACTGGAGGAAGAAAAAGTCTTAGAGGGGGAAGGGCGGCGCTTGGCAGATGATGATGAAGAGGAAGAGAAGTTGGAGGAAGAGAAGGAAGAGGACGAAGAGGACGGAGTCTTCTCTGCAGAAGACCGCAATGAAGCAGAGGGGCGGATACGAGAGGATCGTGGGATTGAAGACAGAGAACGTGTTGAAGACACACTATGGGAAGACTCAGCGGAAGTTGAAGATGTGGAAGAAGAAGAGGAAGACGAAGAAGAAGTGCTGGACGATGATGAAGAACTATTCAGAAATTGCTCCATGCGCCCCGCAAGATCTCTCTCATACTGCTCCAGCGTCGGTAATGCCTGCTGCATCAGCGTCATGACGTTCGCCGGAAACGGAAGCCGTTGGCTCACGATACGATCAACTGCCTGTTGCAAGCGCAGTCGCACTTCATGGAGCTCGAGGTACAGCGCAGTTGCTTCGTTACCGCTCTGCGATCCCGGCTGCTGGTACCGCGCCGAGAGGATGATCCCTCGCAGGAAAAACAGACTGGCGAGCTCTTGCGGAGTGGCGATGTGCAGACCAGTGAGCGTAGTACGCTTACGTTCGAGCCGCTCCCGCGCATCTTCCAGTGCGTCTATTTCATGCTGAGGAAGCAGGAGAATCCAAGCGGTCGCGGAATTGCGTCGGTCATGCGTGATCGTCGCAAGCTCGGTCGTGATGTCTACAATGGTCTGCGTCGGCGTTTCCATGAGGGGAAATGCCGCATGCTCCGCGATGATGCGATCTGCCGCACGCTCGAGTCGGTCAGCCGTAGCCAGGTGCCTTCCCACATGCGATGTCGGGCTGATCGGTGCATCGGGAAGATTCCCAACAGGCATGGTTTCAAGGTACGTGAGTGAACGGGAGAGCAGCGTTGCCACAGATTCGATACCGCTATTGGTGATGAGCTCGTCATAGAGCCCCTGATGTTCCACCGGTTGCGACTGCGCAATGAGAAGGATGTCTTTCTTGAGGTGTGCATAGTCGATGAGTGCCTGACCGATCTTATACAGGAGAGTCACCGGGCGACGATTGGGTACTGCGCCGTGCACTTGTTGATAGAACGCCGCCTCAAAGACGAGGATTGCCATATATTCTCCCATTTGCGTTTTCTGAATACGCGCCATCTCGGCGGTTTGCACATCCTCGGCAGGAGCAGGTAAGAACCCAACGCGCACGCCACTATCGGTACGCACGCTTTCAAGTCGTTGCAAGACTTGTTCGGAACGGTCAAGTCGCTGCTGCGCAGAGACACGCTCCGCTTCATCCATTTCAAGAGATTCCATTTCGTTCACCGTGCGCTCGTATTCGAGTGCGACAAGGGAAAGCTGCACAATCTGCGACGCGGGTAAAAACGGCGTTGCCGCGGTTGCCCGTGCAAGATACGTCACCGCCTGCTGCTCGAGCTGATCGAGACTGATGCGCAAATCTCCTTCGCGAAC
>VMGQ01000099.1 GCA_007376635.1 Candidatus Peregrinibacteria bacterium Greene1014_49 | reverse complement strand
GACATCATTTCTTGCGGGGCTTGCCGTATTCTTCTTTCTGAGAGAAACACTGAAGCACTGTCGTCTCCTCTATCGACCATCCGGTATTGCATTTCTCTATCTTGCATCGAGCATCCCGATACAGGTATCTGTCAGCACGAGCATCAATCTCGATGGCATCGTTCTCAGTCTGGCAGCAGCAGTATTCTGCACCTCCGTACATATGCTGTGGCCTGGCTCTGCGTTTGAAGATTTCCATCAACCGGACAGACCCCTGCCTCTGCGTTTCGGGATGGAAGATCCCCTTGTGCGATCACGGATGCACGACTGCATCGTCGCAATGATTGCACTCTGTAGCGCTCTTGCAGGGGCCGCTCTCACAAAGTTCTCAGGAGTAGTTCTCTTGGCTATTCCCGCATTTGTGGCATGGGCTCAGCCCTATGGACGCGGATGGTGGAGGAGAACCAGCATCGGAGCTATGGGATGTGCGCTCGCTATTGCGATGGTCTTTCCGTATTACTTTGCGCGCTACTACGCGCAGGAGGGTAGATTCTTTCCACTCACTGCAGAATGGAATGCAGAAGGAGAAGTGCATGATGCTATCGCAGCGCGGCAGAAAGATCCTGAAGCATTTTTTGCGGAGCTCTTTGCACCTACCCCCGTCCATGCAGCACAAGGACCTACGTTCGTCGATACGAATGTTAATCATCTTTCAGACACTTGGCGGGATATCTGGATCCGAAATCAGTTCATAGGCGAGACAACACCCGGTGCTCTGCGTATGGGGCTTGCATACATGGGTGTAGCTCCGTGGCTGATGCTCATCGGCTTCATTATTTTCCTAAAACGCATAGGGCGCCGCACGCCTTGGATACGACTGGGCTGGGTGCTGCTCGGCTTTTCCCTTCTGCAATGTGCTGCACTGATCCAGTACATCTACCGCGTACCCTTTGCAGGATGGTATCCAGCCAAAGGGCTCTACATTCTTCCGAGCATCTGGGGCATCACCTATCTCATTGTCACGGCATTTTCGGATCACAGGATCGTTCCGCAAATCCTGCGACGACACATTCCATTACTGCAGCACGCACTTATGGGAGTGGTCACAGTGTTTGTGATCCTCAATCATGGAATACCGGTGTATTGAGGGGCAATGGTTACGATATCCACTTAAGCAGTCGGATAATACCCATTTTTGCGGCCTGCTTGTGCGCAGAAACTCCTTTGCGCTCAGTAATTTCTCGACGATGATCATGATAGAAGCGGTACGCACGCCAGAGCATTTCAGTATTACTCACCGTCGGTGACCACCCGAGCTCACGCTTGATGCGAGTCGTATCAAATACGGCATCCTCGGCGATCATTTTGTACTGGTACGGACCAAGTGGGGAAAGTCCCAAACGATAACAAAGGCGCATCAGGAGCAATGCGGGGAATCGTGGCAATGATGCAACGCGCGAGGCAGTCCCCGCACGAGCAATGATGCTTTTGTAGCATTCGCGAAATGTGGGGACATTGTCAGACCCGATATGAAAGACAGCGGAACCCGAGTATGTAGCGCTGCGTAAACATGCATCCACGAGATCTGCAGCGTAGATAAACTGGTAACGGTTTTTTCCTCCGCCAATCACCCAGACTTTTCGCCCTTCGTCGATGAACTCAAAGAGAATACTCAGCAGCCCCAGTCTCCCTTCATCGATGATCGTCGGGCAACGGATGATGACGCTGTCTACATCAGGAGCAAAGCCCTGAAGAATGCGTTCCCCTTCCCACTTGGATCTTCCGTAGATCTCAACCGGAGCCGGTGGATCGTCTTCATGAATAGGACGTCCGATGGGTATGCCCCAAAGACAATTCGAAGAGATGAAGACAATCTTGCGAATACCGAAACGCTTTGCGCACTCGGCAACACTCCGCGTGCCTTCGACATTGCAGCTCCAGAGAAACTGCTTATCGTTTACCGCATGGGCAAGAATGGCTGCACAGTGCATGACAGCATCAAATTTGTTTCCTGAACACAAACGTTCCATCAGTGCCCTATCCCGGATATCGCCCTGCACGGACACGAGTTGTGGGTGGATGTCATCATCCCGCTCCAGATCAATACTCACACAAGTATGACCGCGCTTGAGGATCTCATGCTTCAGGATGCCACCGAAGAATCCCGCGCCGCCAGTGACGAGATAATGCATATAAGCTGGAAAACACCTACAGCATACATGTACTCTTTTCTCCATGTTCCGCCTACCGCAGTCTCCCGATCAAAAACGCGCACTACTGCTCCTCTGCCTCATCACAGCAATCGGTTTTTGTACCTACGTGCAACGCTATAACGAACCGGCAGCATTTTTCTGGGATGAAAACTACCACATTGCAAGCGCACAAAAGTATCTGAATGGCGTCTTTTTCATGGAACAGCATCCACCTCTGGGGAAACTGCTGATTGCCGCAGGGGAAAAACTTCTCAATCGCAATGCCCTCGATAACCAGTTCATCGGCACGGATTACGGCACGGATCTTCCCGCGGGGTTTTCCTTCGCGGGATACCGGTTCTTTCCTGTAATCCTCGCTTGGCTCATAGCACCACTTCTCTTTTTGATATTCTGGAAGCTGACCAAGTCCGATATCGCTGCGGCTCTGCTCTCTTCACTCTATCTCTTTGATAACGCCCTCATCGTGCACCTCAGAGGCGCCATGCTCGAGCCCGCATTGCTCTTTTTCTCAGCACTGACGATTTTGGCCTTCCTGCTGCTCCGTGAGGAAAAAGATCTGCGGCGCTTTGGATGGTACTCTGCGCTTTTTGGGGTAAGTTTCGGCTGCGTACTTACGACAAAAGTCGTTGGACTGGTGATGGTCATGCTCATCCCCGCACTGCTCTGTCTGCTGTGGCCTAAAAAAGATCTGATCCAACGATTTTTGAGTATCTCTGCTGCACTGGCATTTCTCGTGACGTACGTCGGCGTATGGCAGATCCACTTTGCCCTCGGCTCTACGATCAATCCGATACTCCCAGATGAGGGATACTATCAAGCTTCGAACCAATACAAAGCCGTGCTAACGGCGGGAAAAAACTCGTCACTGCGATGGTTCCCCGTGATGCTTCGAGATTCCCTAAAATTTGTTGCACACTACAACGATGGCGTACCACGCTTAGATCTCTGTAAAACAGAGGAAAATGGCAGTCCATGGTTTTTGTGGCCGATCGGCGGACGTGCCATCAACTACCGTTGGGAGACAACGGATGGTGGCCTTTATCAATACCTCTACCTACAGGTAAATCCCGCGGTGTGGTGGATATCCTTTCTCGGTGTGATCGCTGCATTCGGCTTGTTGCTCTCATCCTTTATCTTGGATTTGAAGACACCCCTTCGGGATCGTCCGCTGCTTTTGATCTTCACAGGTCTCTACTTTTCGTACATGGCAGCGATCTCCCAAATCAGCCGCGTAATGTATCTGTATCATTATTTCTTACCACTGCTCTTCAGTTTCTGCGTGCTTGCGCTCGTGCTCATGGAATTTCGCAGGATCGGAAGATGGATGCTCACGACCGAGTACCGACTTGGTGCATTCCTCGCTCTCGCCCTCGTTATCTTTGCCTCATACGAATTCTATCGGCCGCTCAGTAATTACGAACCCATCAGCGATGGTGCATTTGCAACGCGTAATGTCGTCAACTTGTGGGAACTGCATTGCGTGAATTGCGCGAAGACTAGTCCGTTTGTGCAGAAGCCGTAGGCAATTTCCTCCATCCCCCTCGCTGCATCCGCTCCAGAGACTCCTCCACCCCTACCCCCTCCTCCACGGGAGGAGGGGAATGTTT
>VMGQ01000098.1 GCA_007376635.1 Candidatus Peregrinibacteria bacterium Greene1014_49 | reverse complement strand
AGGCTCCGGTCTTTGCGATCAATGTTTCATCAATTGACGAGAAAGTGGAACAGCTTTTGAAAGTGGGAGGAACCGTGGTGAAGCCCAAGATGGAAATGATGGGAATGGGATTTTATGCGTATCTGAAAGATAGCGAGGGCAATGTGATTGGGTTGTGGGAGGACAGCAAGAAGTAAATGTTTCTCACGTGTACGAATGTCCTTCCTCTGATAGCATTTCGCTACACATCTTGCCGATGTGGCGGAATTGGTAGACGCGCACGCTTCAGGAGCGTGTAGGAGCAATCCTGTGAGAGTTCGACTCTCTCCATCGGCACCACACTTCGCTCCCTGCGGGAGCTTCGCGTGGCGCGGCCACCATTGTTGCAGACAGGTTTGGATGTAAGTTTTGACCTTTTGTGTTTTGACCTTTTGGAGCGTCTTGGTCGGTATGACATACGCCCCACGACTTTTTCTTATCATCTTGGGATTATCTGTTTTTCTTTCGGGTTGTCTTATCGAGAAGGCACCTGCGCCCATCTCCAGTGCACGGTCTCGACCCGTAGCGCTGGGCTTTGGCATGCATGTGACAGCGAATGCAAAAGACAATCCTATAGATCCTCCTGAACGGTTCGATGGATACCACAGTGGTCTCGATTACGAAGTTACGGCTTCCGAGCTTGATCAAGAAATCCCGATCTCGGCAATCTGCAGTGGAAGTGTTCTCTATAGTGGATTTGCAGAAGGGTACGGTGGTGTGCTCACACAGCGTTGCGTCATCAACAAGGAATCGGTGACTGTTATCTATGGCCATCTTGATCCCGATGGCCTTGCTCCAGAGGGAAATGTTCTTGCTGCGGGAGACCGCCTGGGAAAGCTCGCTGCTGCACGCAGTTTCTGGAGCGACCAAAACCGCAAACATTTGCATCTCGGCATTCACCGTGGCGAAGATTCCGACATGCGGGGATACGTGCAAGCACCGATGGAACTCGAGGAATTCATCGATCCGGCCGTTGTGCTTTCCAGAGGAGCGCGGGGCAGGGAGGTCTCTGTCTATCGGGTGCCAGAGGCAAAGAAATAGAGATCGATTTGTACATATTTTGTAGGGGCATAGCGCTCTATGCCCCTACGGAGATTCTTTTCGCGTTGGGATTTTCTTATCTTGGTAAGACTCTCGGGGGTTCTCCGTCTTCACTAGTGTCATGCGTACCACACTCCATCTTCCCCACTGGCATTTCTCTCCCGCGTATCGTACCCATATCGTGCATTCCGATGAGGATGCTGCGGTGCTCTACCTTCTCTTTGGCATTGGCATTCTGGCATTCTCGGTAGCGGCGATCTATCTGTATAGCGCTGGGCTGTAAGCGGTCTTGCTTCCTCTCATATTTTCCTTGAGGATGCTTTCCTTTGCAGCAACCACTTTCCTATCGAGAACAGGCGAAATACGAACAAGATCTCCCCGATCGCCTTGCGCAGATAGATAGAGGGAATCTGGGAGTGCTCACGGACGAAGATCTGGATGCATTACTCCCCGATGAAGCGCCGAAAGATGCCGACAAAGGAGTCATTGATCGTATCGCGCGCGTTATGGAGAACACTGGTAGAAAATTTGTCTGGACGTTTGATCCTCTTGATCCTCTCAATATGCGGTCGGAGAAGCGACCCCGTGAGGAACTCGATGCCGATGCACTCAAGAGACTGGATAAGGATCCGATTCGTATGTATCTGCACCAGATGTCGCAGACGCCTCTTCTCACGCAAGAAGCAGAGATCCGTGTTACCAAGGCCCGTGAACTTGCGTTCAACATGTACGAACGGAAATTGCTCCAATGTGATCCCATTGCCCGTGAGGCCGTGAAACGGTTGCGCAAGGTGCACCTTGAAGATAAAGGCGGTGAGCGTTTGTTCCACACATCGCGGACCGCAGGCAAGGAGGTGAAAGACATCATGGATCGCCTGGGGCCGAATCTGGATACCGCGGAGGCTTTGTTACAGAACAATGACGAAGATGTTGCTGCTTACCTCGCACTTGGAGAGGGAGATCCCCAGAGAGCAGTGCTTCTTAAAGGTCTTGCCACTCGCAGAGAGAAAATTGCCACGCTTTTGCATGAGCTGAGTGTCCGGAGCAAGCATTTGCGTCCCATCATCCGGGCGTTTGAAGAAGCTGCTGATGCTATGAAGACGATGAACAGGCGTGCGAAACACGATCCAGAGATTCATAAGGAACTTCATGATCTTATGTTGGCAACAGGAGAGACGCCTGAAACGATCGCAGAGAAAGTCGGTGGTATAGCCAAAGCCCATGAACTGCTCAAGCAAATCACGAATGCTATCGTGAAGGCAAATCTTCGACTTGTCGTGAGCATCGCCAAGAAGTACCGCAATCGAGGAATGCCTTTTCTCGATCTTATTCAGGAGGGCAATGCGGGTATTATGCGGGGAGCGGAGAAATACGAGTACCGCCGCGGGTGGAAATTTTCGACCTATGCTACGTGGTGGGTTCGCCAGGGGATCACGCGAGCGATTGCCGACAAATCCCGTCCCGTACGTGTTCCTCTTCAAATGTATGAACTGCATGGAAGGATTATGCGCACGGAAGCAAATCTTCGAAGCGAACTCCATCACGATCCTACGGATGAGGAAATCGCCGATGCTACTGATGAAGGCATTGGGGACGTCCGCAACTTGCGCATGCTTGGGAAGAATCAGGTGAGTCTGGATCTTCCTATAGGGGAATCACAAGATTCGTCTCTTGGGGATTACTTTGAAGATTCCAGAGAAGCTTCGCCTGTCGAGAGTACGCAAAAGAATATCATTCGGAAGAAAATTGATGACTTGCTCCGGACCTTGACGTATCGCGAACGGGAAATCATGAACATGCGTTACGGTTTTGGCGATGGAAATCCGTATACACTGGAGGAGTGCGGGCGGGTATTCAAAGTCACTCGTGAAC
>VMGQ01000097.1 GCA_007376635.1 Candidatus Peregrinibacteria bacterium Greene1014_49 | reverse complement strand
AGAACGCAGCTGAGATCTATGAACGGAGTACACTGGTGCAGAATTTCTCCATGCATCCATGACCTTTCCCGCCACAAAGAAATACTTTTGCTTCACGTGTCTCCTGTGCCTTATCACTCTCACTGCATGCTCTTCACCAGATACGGAGGACAAAGATGCCCCCAACAATGATCCGGGTGCCGCTTTCAAAATTGGCGTGGAAACGGATGCACGCGTGCACATTGTCACAAGTCCGGGAAACTATGATGACGCTGATGCGGTTCCAAAGGATTGAACTCCCGTCGTACTATTCCTGTGATGCGGTTTTCGGATCTTCCACGACCGCATTCGCCAGAAAGAGCTCAATGAAGATTTCTTTATATTCTGGATCTTCAGCGCAGAGCTCGAGTGCCTCTTCAAAATCAGTATTGCGAAGCGGACACTCTTTGTATCGATCGCGGCAAAGAATAAATCCTGCTTCACCACCAGCATCGATAATGACCTCTTCCATAGAAGTAATTCTCGGTCGCAGCACGTCTGCAAGAGCGGTTCTGCACCGAAGATGTGCAATAGTTCTATCGACTTCCAAAGCATGTTGAGCCTCAGTTTTTTGCAAATGAGGAACACCATATGTTCGATCCGCATGTTCGTCCACATAAACACGTGCATCAGTGAAAGTTATGCCTCTCTGCAATGTGTCACATCGAAGCATTGATTGTGAGGCAACATTCAACTGCTCATGCTTACGGGCAACTTCCTTCGCTTGTTCCAAAGCTCTGTCCAACTGCTCGGCTTTCGAACCATCAAGATCAGCAACGTTCAGATCCTGTAATACCTGAGCACCCCCTTTGTCATTCAATAAACGAAAAATATTCCCGACAGCGAGCGTTGTAGAATCACGTGTGCCTTGCCCAATTTTTGCATCGGTGAGACCTGCGGATTTCTCGAGCCAACGTTGCAAATTATCTACATCGATTGAGTTTGCCATAAGGGGAGAAAGATACGCTTGAAAAATACAATTTCAATAGAGTTTACCCAAGAAACTGATACAGCCTCTAGTCTAACCCCCATCCTCCCCCTACAGTATTTCCATGGACATCCAGCGTTCCGCCGCAGCGATCCTCGCCAATCCCAGCGCGAAGGAAGCAACGCTGGGGCAAATGAACGTTCCATGGTTTATGCTGCCATTTTTTCCGACGCTTCTCCACGAGGCGAATCTTTCTCCTGCCGATCAAGCACTTGTGGAATCCTTCTCCCGAGAGGGCTACGTCGTCATAGATGCGAAAATTCCTGATCTCGATGCATTCTCCACAAGACTGATACAGGATCTTGCTCCTTTGTACCGCGGCAGAGGCCGGATCCAGGACGCATGGAAAGAGAATGCCGATGCAAAGACGCTGGCGCTGCTTCCCGAAATCGACCGTGTACTGCGACTCCTCTACCAGCGCGACCCCATCCCCTTTCAGACACTGAACTTCGCTCTAGGCACCGAACAGCACACGCACAGTGACACCGTGCATTTTCACTGTATCCCGCATGGCTTCATGTGCGGCGTGTGGATTGCCTTGGAAGATATCAATGCAGATGCAGGCCCGCTGCATGTGTATCCAGCAAGCCACAAGATGCCCGCGTGGGATTTTCATGATCTCGGCCTTCCTTCGGGAAGAGAATCGTACCAACGCTACGAAGAATGCATGCAGGCGTATGTGGAAGCCGTGGGGTTCAAAAAACACATCGTCACGATGAAGAAAGGGCAAGCCGTGATCTGGGCAGCGACGCTCCTTCATGGCGGCGAGCCGATTCATGATCGAAGCAAGACACGCCACAGCCAGGTGACGCACTACTATTTCAGCGACTGTCTCTACTACACGCCGATGCTTTCAGATCCTTATATAGGAAGGATGCAGATGCGAACGATCATGGATATCCGGACGGGAAAAGTTGTGCCGAACATGTATGGAGGGAAAATGATTTCCTCCATTCCTTCTGCAGCAACCATCGCACCGGCTGCGGCTATGGCTTCGAAAAGCGTTCTCAGGAATCTCTTAAGAAAGGCGCGAAAATGGATGGCGTGATGCGTCATGGAATGCACAACGCCAAATAAGCACGGATTTCCGTAGAGACGTGCCGCTGGCACGTCTCCCCTACGACGATGAAATTTCTGAAGCCCGATCCCCTGCCCCCACCAACGCACGCCCAAAATCCAAATCCTTCGGCACCTGCTTCGGCCATTCTCCGTCATGCGAGAGCAGCACTTGATACAGCTGGAGTGCACTATGGCGGAATCCCGCCTCAGAGCTCGCGAGGTAAAATCTCCACATGCGTATAAATACGTCGTTGAACACCTTTGGATCAATCTTCTGGATTTGGGGGATATGCGCTTCAAATTTCTCTCGCCAGTGCTTGAGTGTCTCCGCGTAATGCGTTCCGAGATTTTCCATATTCAATACTTGCAGGGCTGATTCGCGTGCAGCAAGCGTAAGTTCATCAAGCCTGGCAAGCCGACTGCCAGGAAAAATATATCGGTGCGTGAACTCATTGACCGGAACCTTGGGTTTGTCCGTCGAGCCGATGGTGTGGACGAGCGCCGTGCCCCCCTGCGCCAACAACGACTTCACTGTTCGGAAAAATTCACGGTAGCCGCGATTATGAACATGTTCGACCATACCAATGGATGTCACAAACGGGAATTTGCCTTCCAAAGAGCGATAATCTCCGTGGAGCGGCGTAATGCGGTCATCAAGGCCATCGCGCTGATTGCGTTCTGTCGCGTATGAATGCTGCACCGGGCTGAGCGTAATGCCTGTCACCTGTGCGTTATGCTCCCGGGCTGCATGGCGACCAAAGGACATGAAACCACAACCGAGGTCGGCGACTCTGCGTTGCTCTTCGGGCACATTCGCAAGCCCCAGCTTACAGCATACCCGCTCGTTTTTCTGCGTCTGGTATTGCTCGCTTGTGTCCCCCTG
>VMGQ01000096.1 GCA_007376635.1 Candidatus Peregrinibacteria bacterium Greene1014_49 | reverse complement strand
CTTCCAGAGCGCCTCCTCTCTTCCGGACTTCTGGAACTCGGCAACCGCGATGCCCCCCATGCGATGCTCCTCATCACGGAACACCATTGCAGTTACTGCAAAAATTTCCTCACGGAGCACATACCGACCCTTGAACAGAAATTCATCGCATCAGGAAAGCTGCGGCTCACCATCGCCATTCTTCCTCTTAAGAAATATGCCGGAAGCGCAGAGATGTCTGCAGCCCTCCTTTGCGCGGGGAAGCAAAACAAGGGGCTCCCTATGCATCGCCTCCTTTTCGATCGTACAGGCAGTGACCGCGCTTCTCTCCTCTCCTACGCACGTGAATTGGAGCTCGATGAAAAATTCTTTGGAGAATGCCTCGCAAGTGCCGAAACCGCCGCAATCCTTGAGGAACAAGCATCCTGGCTCCGCAGCCTCGGAGTCAGTGTCGTACCAACATATTTCATCGATGGAAAGCAGTACACGGGATTACCGTATGCAGCGGATTTGGAGGGACAACTACGGGAGGCGATGGAGAAATAATTCTTTCCACACGTAATGCCTCCTCCCCTAGCCCCTCCTCCTTCGGAGTAGGGGGATGTTTGTGTTTTGTTTGCATGCCACAAGGAAACATCATGCTCCTTAACTTGTGAAACAAAGCTCCCTCTCCTCCGAAGGAGGAGGGGGCCGGGGGGAGGAGGTTACGCATGCACTCGCACCACCTTCCTCCGGTTCGTCTCCCCAGCCACAATCTCCACCTTCGACTTCGCCACTCCAAACTCTTCCGACAAAAACTGTATCAATTCTGCATTCGCTTTCCCGTCCTCCGGTGCTTCTGCGATATCGATCTTGATCGTGCCATCGGCCATCACGTCTTTGATCATGGTCTTTCTTGCTCCCGGATGAACACGAACCACAATAATCAGGGTGTGATCTCTCTCAAGGTCTGCCCGTAATGATTGGATAATCGTGTGCATGAATTCTCAATGTTCAATTCCCTGCCCCGCGAAGTTCGTCTCAACGAACGAAGTGGGGTCAATTTACTTCACATTCTCCTTCCTCCACTTCTCTATCTCCCCATGGTGCCCCGAAAGCAGAACATCTGGCACCGTAAGCCCCCGGAATTCCTCCGGCCGCGTGTAATGCGGATATTCCTTTTTTCGGTCTAAGGATGCGGAAAAACTTTCTTCATGTGCTGATGCCTCTTTCCCGAGTACCCCCGGAATGTGCCGCGCAACGGCATCGATCAAGACCATCGCCGGAAGCTCTCCTCCAGTAAGCACATAATCCCCGATCGAAATCTCTTCGTCGATCCAGCCACCGTCGATCACCCGCTGATCGATGCCTTCATAATGGCCACAGAGCAGGATCAGCCAATCTTTCTTTGCTAACTTTTCCACCTTCGCCTGCTTTAACTTTTTCCCACGTGGGGAAAAATAAATAACATGCGGTTTTGCCTTTCCTACCCTTCCTACTTTTTCTGCCTTCACACTTTCAATCGCCTTCACCACCACATCCACTCTCATCAGCATCCCCGCCCCGCCACCATACGGACTGTCATCTACCTGATGGTATTTCCCAAGGCCAAACTGGCGGAGATCGTGAAGTTGAATTTGGATGGGTTTGTCATCTTGCCTGTCCGCCGTAGCTCCCTCAGGAGCGAAGGAGGACGCACGCTTGAGGATGCTCTCCGTGAGAGGGCCTTGGAACATCGCCGGGAAGAGCGTGATGACATCGATGCGCACAAGCGAATTCTAACCAGAACTATTATTGACTGTTATAATTTACATGTCAAAATAATACTATGAACCAACGAAACCGCCGATTTCCCGCATATGAAATGGCCCTTGCAGCAGAGGCCAAAGCAGCAATGCAGGTGGCCTTTAGCTTGGAGGAGATGGGAATACTCGGACGGATCGTCCGTTATCTCGACAAAAATCGAGACGACATTCATGTGAGCATCAATGGACCTTTTTTGTTAGGAGAAATACTGCGCAGCCAGACACACAAACGCATTGTGAGCGTATTTCGCAATCCCTTTCTCGCAACCATGGCTACACAAACGCCCCCTCATGAGGAATACATGCAGAGCCACATCGAATTCAGTGCATCGCAGCGGACGGATGGATCGATCCATATGGATGATGTGATGTCACTGAGAAAGTTCGAGAGGCTCAACATGGATGAATGCGACATGCTGACGATTCTTCATGGAAGCATGGAAAACCGTTCTGTTTTGGAAGCACTCTTGTCAGAGCATATTCATACACACGACGGCAGAGACCTGCATTCTGTGGACTGGGTCTTTCCGGATATGCCGGGAAGTTCTTTGGAATTTGAGAAACCTGCCGACCTATCCTTGGAAACCTACCGCACGCAATACATGCTCAAAGAACACGATAACATTGCTCGGTTTGCATCGTTGTTCGTTCACAAAGGCGGGCAACTGATCATCGGAGCTAATGCCATCACGATGGAAGAAGGTGACCTGAAAAAAGGTGATCGTTCCATTGGAGAGATACGTGACAATCTTCTGTCTCATTGGCAACAATGCTGGGAGCCTGAACAATTGATAGTGATACGAAAGGAAGAGGGCGGCCCTCTCCCTCAAGTCGACCACGCTGAAAACAGTCCTTTTGATGCAGCACTCCTGATGTCATTTCGTAGAAACGAAAATCCTGGCTTTGACGCGCTGAACGTAAGCAATCAAATGCAAGGCATTGAGTAATGTCTTCACCCAAACTCCCTTCCCCACTCGCTTGTATCCACAGTCTGCACTTCTTTACTCTGCGACAACACCTGACCCAGTTCCTTTTCCAACCTTCGCCCTGCCGCCTTTACTATTCAAAATACCAGAGACCACTGCACGAAGTTCCTGCCGCTGTAAAAGCAGTGCTTCTGCTTTTTCTTGTTCTATTCGAGTATTTTCCACCTGAGCTTTTTCCAGAAGAACGATAATCTGGTTGAATTGCGCAACGGTTAGAACATTCTCAT
>VMGQ01000095.1 GCA_007376635.1 Candidatus Peregrinibacteria bacterium Greene1014_49 | reverse complement strand
GCATTGCGGCAAGCACTTCTTTACTCAATTTTCCGGACTCCGAGCGGATCAGCTGGATAGCGTTGTCCGCACTCGCAAGATCAATGTTTTGGTTGAATGTGAGGACTACCTCCGTTTTTGGTGAAGCGTTTGGGTAGTCATTGCTGGGTTCTGACCGGAGCATCTTCGGACGACGCGTGGTGAAGGACCACGAAAAATCCTCCGTCGTCTTTTCTCCACTCAATGTGGCAATGCCTGTGGGAACGCTCACAGAGTACTTCGTACCCGAAGCAAAACCGTTTTTCGGTGTAAATTCTGCGGTTGTCGTCGAAAGCCATTTCCATGTTCCATCGAGCGGCGGCGTGACTGTCACCGGCCACTTGGCAAACTGGCTACTGCGCTCGGAGATCGTAGTGAGAGCGACCATCGGACGGTCGAAGACGATTGTTACCGGTTGAGTTGGAGCAACGGTATCGGAGGACGGCGGTGGGATCTGCTGCGTCACTTTCGGAGGTCCTGCAATGAAATACCGGATAACGATGGACTTCCCAAGGACTGCCTTGTCGCGACGTTGCGCTTCGGGGCTTACTGTAAGGGTGTAGGTACCACTGAGAATGAGCGGGGCAATGGACTGCAGGGAGAGTGTTTGCTTGTCCTTCCATTCCGCCAATCCGTCTATCGGAGGATCAATAGTAAGATGCAGAGCCACACTCTCTTCATCCATTGGCGCGGAAAACCGTACGATAAGTGGACTCGTTGTATCGATGCGCTGATGCCGATCGCCTTGGGCGCTAGCGGCCGCTGCTCCTATGGGAGTGGGTTCTGTGCGCTGCCACGCGAAGACCCCCGCGATGAGGATTGTCGCGAGAGCGAGACCGGGAGCGAGAAATTGTCTGGGAGAGAGGGAAGGCATAGGGGGACATTATTTCACAATCACCCGATCTACGCTCCACTTTCCACCACCTGCGACCGCGATTGCCGCACACATGCCGATGATGAGGAGATGCATCTCGTAGCCGCCGTTTCCTGCGGAAAATCCGTTCTTTGCGTGCACGAGCATGATCGCACCGAGCATGATGATGCCGATACCGAGTGCGCAGAAGCGCGAGAGAAATCCGAGGATGAGCGAAGCTGCTCCCACAGATTCACCGAGGATGACGAGTGCCGCGACGATACTAGGGATGCCCATGCCTGTGAGGAAGCCCATGGTGCCGCTCCAGTTTCCGTCGCCGATGACGCCGAGCTTCTGGAGACCGTGTACGAGGATGACGCCGCCGACGGTGACGCGGACGATGAGGAGGGACCAGGAGTCTGAGGTCCGGAGGAATTTCTGGGTAAACATGAGATATAGGGGGGAAGATTTGCCGAAGTATAGCATCTTTCCTGTAATGTTGTGTCGATGGCATATCCTGTTCTCACACTCAAGCCTTCTGCGGACGTGCATCTCCGCAACCGCCATCATGCGGTCTTCCGCACTGCGGTTGATCGTTTACCTACATGCACAGACGGAGACATCGTTGAGGTACGCAGTTCCAAAGGAGAATTCCTCTGCTATGCGACGTGGAACTCTAAGGCGTACATCTGTGGCAGAGCGATTGCTTTTGAAGAAGGGGATCCGATGAAGATTTTGCGCACACTGATCGAAAAGGCAGTAAGCCTCCGCATACAATTTTTCTCCCGTGAAGATACAACAGCCTATCGATTGATCAATGCCGAAGGTGACGGCATACCAGGTCTCATTGTCGATCGTTATGGTTCTGTTCTCGCCATTCAGTTCACTACTCTGGGAATGGATCGATTGCGTAGCTGGGTCATCGAAGTTCTCCGAGAATTCTGCAAGCCTTCAGGAATCTTTGAGAAGTCCGGAGGATCTGCACGCAAGAAAGAAGGGTTAGAAGAAAAAGAAGGATGGATCTGGGGCAGTGGCGATGCATCTATCCCCGTTACGGAGCGTGGGATGCAGTTCCTTATTACTCTGAGTGGCAGCCAGAAAACAGGATTATTTCTCGATCAGCGTGAAATGCGGTCGCTGGTGCGTACCGTTGCAAAGGATCGCACGGTGCTCGATTGCTGCAGTTACGTGGGAGGATTTTCTTTGGCTGCGCTTTTGGGCGGCGCAGTAGCTGCCGATGCTGTTGATTACGATGCAGAAGCACTGGCAACTGCGGCAACCCATATGGCCATGAATGGCGTGGAGTCCAATCGTTTCTCTTCGTATACCGAGGATGTATTCAATTTCCTGCGGAGAAAGCCCTACCCGCACACCTACGATTTCATCATTCTCGATCCTCCGGCGTTTGCGAAGCGCAGCGCCGATCTCGAACCTGCCAAAAAAGCGTACACCGATCTCAATCGCCTCGCGATGCAGGCGTTACCTTCGGGTGGATTACTTCTCACATGTTCCTGTTCGTATCAAATGGACACGGAGACATTTCAGACGATGATTTTCAATGCCGCGCGGCAGGCGAAGCGATCGGTAAGGATTTTGCAGCGGCATCGGCAGGCTATCGATCACCCGATTAATCTGTTTCATCCCGAAACGGAATACC
This sequence comes from Candidatus Peregrinibacteria bacterium Greene1014_49, assembly GCA_007376635.1. Classification (GTDB taxonomy): domain Bacteria; phylum Patescibacteriota; class Gracilibacteria; order Peribacterales; family Peribacteraceae; genus 2-12-FULL-55-11. Next base: position 533 of record VMGQ01000095.1, on the reverse strand, counting down.
TCAAAAGTTTGCTCTTATGGGTTGAGTAAGGGATGGAAAAATGTACCATTTCCCTCCATGTCCGAACGCGATACTTATCGGCTCCTCCATGCGCTGGAAGAAACGGTGAAGACGGGCGATCTCACGATCGAGACGCCCGATAAGTTGCAATATCATTTTGGGAAGCTGGGTACGACTCCGAAGGGAATCATGCAGGTGCGTAACCCCGCATTTTTTTCGCATGCGATGAGCGGCCGCGATCCCATGCTTGTGCTTGGCGAAGGATACATGCACGAAGAATGGGTGACTCCAGGCAATGACATCGCTTCCGTCATTGGCGTGCTTCTGGAGAATGATGTGCATGGTCGCCTCATGCATTCGCGTAATCGATGCCGTACATGGATACAGCATCTATTCGCACGGATGCAGCATGCAAACACCGGACGATGGGCAGAAAATATCTGGCGCCATTACGATTATCCCGCTGCGTTTTATGAGCAGTTTCTCAGTGAGGATATGGGATACACCTGCGGTTTTGGAGAACAGGGGGACAC
>VMGQ01000094.1 GCA_007376635.1 Candidatus Peregrinibacteria bacterium Greene1014_49 | reverse complement strand
TTCCCCTTTTTCAATATCTCCTCCACCATTGCAATCAACTGCTTGATCGTCATCTCTCGTTTGATGAAGTAATCGTCAACACCAAGAGCCTCACCACGGTCTCTGCTCGCCTTGTCTTCAAAATTAGTGAGTGCAATGACGGGGAATGTTCGGGAAACCTTTGGAAATTTCTCAAGCACCTGAAAGCCGTCGAGGATAGGCATATTGAGATCAAGAATAAGGATATCGGGTATCTTTGCCTGGATTGCTGCTATTGCCTCCTCACCATTTTGTGCAAGACGAATACAATATCCTGATGAGGTAACTTTCTTCTGGTAGACCTCCCGAAGTACAGCATCATCCTCGGCAATGAGGATATCAGCGGAAATCATACCCATCAGTATACCCCTGCCTACGCCCTACACCCTAACTTCCTATTTCCCCCACATCTTCTTTGCCTTGAGCAAGGTTTCGACCATAACTAAAAGCGATTTGATCGTCATTTCACTCTTCACGAAATAATCATCCGCACCAAGCTCTTTTCCACGAGCCTTACTCTTTTCATCACCGAAATTCGTGAGCATGATGACCGGAAATGTCCGCTTATCTCTGGGAAACTTCTCCAGAACTCCGAATCCGTCAAGAATCGGCATATGCACATCAAAGATCGCGATATCCGGCGCCTTTTGGGCGATCAAAGCAATCGCCTCTTCACCGTTTTGTGCAAGACGGATGGTATAACCCGAAAGCGTGAACTTCTTTTGGTAGACCTCCCGGAGTACGGCATCATCTTCCGCGATGACAATGTCTGCTGTGTCCGCCATAAGGTTTATTATACGCTACAAACCTAGATACGCCAATACCCTCGTTACCCATTTGAGCTGCGGCGGCCCTTGGAGCGGCGTGGAACGCAGGAGATCCCTACGAACGATTTCACGGGCACGGCGTACAACATTGTGGTTTCTTCCTGTGACAAGTACGTTCACTTCGCCCATCGCATCGAGCGAGGATGTTATGAGATTGGCGGAACCAATGAAGGCGCGCTGTCGGTCGACGAGAATCAGCTTCCCATGGAGCATCCCAGGGTACCGAAATATCTGTAAGCGTTCATCATTCCCCTTTTCCATCAGTGCTGCCATCGCCACGATGTTTGCGCTGTTATGCACGCTCGTCTTTAGAGGAAGAATGAAGCGAATGTAAATACCTTCATGGCTGCGCCTTGCAAGAAGATCAACAATGCCCGGATCCGAGAAATATGCCTGCTCCAGAATGATCTCCCGCGCGGCACTATTGATGAGCGCAGTTATGACTTCGCGCACTGCAGAATGGTGGAGGGTGTTCATCACGAGTCGCACCGAATCATCCGTCGAAATGCGCAATGTTTGGCTCAAGTACTCTTCCACAAAACGCGTACCGCGAAGTTCAATGAGAAAATCATGCCAGCTGTAGCGGTAGTCGCTGGAGATATTCATGCCCCCTAGGAGCATCGTTTCTCCATCGATGATGTAGACCTTTCCGTGATTCCGTTCCTCCGGCGCTTCCACATGAATATTCGGATGATGCCAGAAACGTTCCCAGATCCCTTTTATCTTTGGTCACATGCACACTCACACCACGATCGGCGGCCTCCACGAGACGCAGTGCAACTGCTCTTCCCGTCGGATCATCCAGCCAAATAAACATATGAATGATGATGGTGTGACGGGCGCTGCGCAGGAGTTCATCAATGCGGGAAAACGCCTCTTCCCCATCGACATGCAGCTTTGCTTCGCGACTCCGGACAATGGCTCCAATGCGCTTTTGCATGCGAAGCATGACGAGCATGCGCAAGCGATAAAACATCCGCAGACTCTGAAACCAGCGCGGATGTGAACCGCGTCTACGGAAATATGCACGCACACCACGGATCATGGAGCGGCGGCTGCGACGGGAAAAGATACCGGGAGGAAGCATGGGTGTAAGGAAATTGTGCCTTCGGGAGACACTGCAGAGAAGCCAATTCTCTGCTATAATGGTACGATACGCACATGGAGAACATCATTCCTGTTATCGGCACTCTCCTCGGGGCTCTCGTAGGCCTTTTTGGAGTGCTGTATGTGCTCCATCTCCTCCATGATCGCAGACGCGAACGCGATCTGGTGTTTCTCCAGGTGGTAATGCCGAAAAAGGAGAGTAAGGAAGACAAAGAAGTCGAATCGGAACAGTTCTCCTCCGGACGAGATTTCCGCGAAGTCATCGGCGTGATGGATCATCTTTTCCAGTCCGTCCACAGCATCCACAGCCCCAAGATGTCCACACTCTGGACCGGTCAACCCTTCTTCGCCGTGGAATATGCAGCCCTTGCAGGAGAAATCCTTTTCTACGTCGTATGCCCCAGGAAAATCGTGCACCTTCTTGAAAAGCAAATCACGTCCTTTTATCCCGATGCTGTGATCGACACCGTAGAGGATTACAATATCTTCACCGATGCCTCTGTAGTCGCTGCCCAGCAGCTGCTCCCAGCAAGACGTTTTACCTCTTCGATCAAAACGTACCAGCAACTCAAGAGTGATCCCCTGAATGCCATCACGAATGCCTTTTCAAAATTCAAGATTACGGAAGGTGCAGCCGTGCAGATTGTTCTCCGTCCGGCAAAAACAGGATGGCAGGATAAGCTCCATATGGAAGCACAGAAAATCATCAACCCAAAAAAGGGGGGAACAGGCTCGTTGCTGAATCCTCTCACCTGGATTTCTGCAGTCTTCGATATGTTCACAACGAGTAAGCCCGATGAGATGAAAGAACATTCTACAGGAGAACGAGTTTCACAGATGGTCGAGGAGTACAGTAAGGCGATCGATGAAAAGGCGGGCAATCCAGGTTACAGCGCAGTCATCAGGCTTCTGACATCCGCAGAGAGTTTGCCGCGTGCCCAGCAACTCCTCGATGGGGTCGTTGCATCGTTTGGACAATTCAATCAGGTGCTCGGCAACAAGCTCCATATTGTGCGGCTCCCAAACCGCCGTGCAATCATCGAACACTTCATCCGGAGAAGCCCCCGCCGGCTCTTAAGCAATGTGCTCCTGTCCCCAAAGCTGCTCCTCGGAACCGGGGAGCTTGCGAGCCTCTGGCATTTCCCCAGCATCAAATACAACAAAATGGATACGATAAAATGGCAGAACTATAAACTCGCTGCAGCACCGAAGAATGTGGCGCAGGACGGTCTCTTTCTCGGCATGAACGTCTACCGCGGAGAGAAGCGAAAGATCACCATGAACAACGAAGACCGCTTCCGGCACTTCTACATCATCGGACAAACCGGAACGGGTAAGTCCTCCATCATCCAGCTCATGGCTCGGCAGGATTTCCATAGTGGCAAGGGGCTGTGCATCATTGATCCCCACGGATCTCTGATTGAAGATCTTATGCCCTACATCCCACGCGAACGAGCGAACGATGTCATTTATTTTAATACCTCGGATATGGAGCGCCCAATGGGCTTAAACCTCCTCGAGGGAAAAACTCCCGAAGAACGCGACCTCATCGCGCTCGACGCCATGAACATGATGGTGAAAATGTTCGGCGAGGAGATTTTCGGCCCGCGCATCCAAGACTACTTCAGAAATGGCTGTCTCACACTCATGGAGGATGAAGAGGAAGGAGGCGCGATCACCGATCTCGTGAAGCTCTTCACGGATGATGAGTGGCAGAAATACAAAGTGAGTAAGGTGAAAAACCCGATTGTCCGTTCATTCTGGGAAAAGCAGATGGCCAATACCGGACAGCGTGAGAAGCAGGAAATGATTCCATACTTTGCTGCGAAATTCGGACAGTTCTATACGAATACTTTGATCCGAAATATCGTCGGACAGACGAAGAGCGCCTTTGATGTCGCTGATTGTATGAATAGCGGGAAAATCCTGCTGATGAACCTCTCCAAAGGTCTCATCGGCGACATCAACTCACAGCTCCTCGGTATGATCGTGGTGAATAAAATCCAGGTCGCCGCGATGCGTCGGCAGCGTCTGGATACCAAAGCGCGCCGCGACTTCTTCCTCTACATCGATGAATTCCAGAACTTCGTCACACCATCGATCGAATCGATCCTTTCTGAAGCGAGAAAATACCGCCTGGGATTAATTCTCGCGCACCAGTACCTCGACCAGCTGGAGAAGGATAGCAAGCTCTCGGGCAATGTGAGCCTCAAAGGTGCCATATTCGGCAACGTCGGCACAATGATGTTTTATAAGATCGGTCCGCAAGACGCCGAAGTATGTGCTAAGGAAATGGCTCCGGTCTTCTCCGAACAAGATCTCGTAAACATGGATGCCTTCAAAGGCGCAATGAAATTGAGCATTGAAGGTCAGCCCAGTCGTCCGTTCAGCATTGATGTCCCGCGTCCGTGGACGGATACGTCCTATCCCAAGGATGCCCAGGCTGCGGAAGCCTTCAAGCAATTAAGTCGCCTCACCTACGGCAGGCAGAGGGATTTTGTGAACAGGGAGATTTTGAGGAGAATTGGGTAGAGGTGATAGGCGTGGAATGTGGCTCCGTAGAGACGGCACGTTGTGCCGTCTCCCTACTTCAATAATGTGCTTCCATCCCTGACGGTTCATTATTTCGATCCCTACCCCACATTATCGGATTCATGACCACGTACGATCGCACATGCATAGGTTCAGATACATCTTGCACTCCCTGAGGTCATCATGACCTATGGGAAGAGGACGCTTTCAGCCCACATTCAAAGGCCTTCGGGGATTTACGA
>VMGQ01000093.1 GCA_007376635.1 Candidatus Peregrinibacteria bacterium Greene1014_49 | reverse complement strand
CAAAAAAGAATCCCTGTCTGGTAGCAACAGAAACATCGTTGAGTTCGGCATTTTCTTGTGTCATCCGAAGCGCATGCTCATTCGGATCAATCGCCAATACCGCTGCGCCCTTCATGGCCGCCGCAACAGCGAAAATTCCCGATCCGCAGCCGATATCCACACATGTTTCTCCCGGCTGTATTTTCAATATTCTTCCAAAAGAAAGTCCATGACTTGATGGCGAAAATACACGGCGATCACGTTGCAGCGCGACCGTTTCACCGAGAACGGAATATGTCTGAGCCTCAACGGACAGGAGTGAGGGACTCATGATGCTTCATCGCCATAGTGTCGCGCCTGCTCCCATGCGAGCAAAAAAAGACTGCGCAGGGCGGTGGCCATTTTTTTATTCTTCAATTTGAGACCGGTGGGGACACGACCGGCAGCGGAGAACATCGCGATCATATCGCCGATCAGATTGATTTCGCACTCGCTGGGAAAGAGGTTTTTCGGAACAAGGCGCGTATCGCGTAATTCTTTTTTATCTCTCTTTTTGTAGGCAATGGCTGCCTTGATATCGGGCTGGATACTCTTCACGAACATTTTTTGATCCACACGTTTTTTGGTATAGTGCTGCCAATCATTTCCGGCTAACTCGGTATGGTAGGTGTTCAAACCAAAACAATAGCAAAGCCGTTCGCCGACATTTGCCGTGAGCGTTTCATCGATGAGATCCGTAACGGCAGAGAGGCCTTCGTAGTATTGGATATTTTCAAACCGCTCAACGTTCGTCATTCCTCCTGTCGCCTGTAATTTCTGAAGCTGCTCCTGAAGTGACTGAGCCTTTTTCAGATGCTCCTGAGCCTTTTGCACTTGAACATTACAGAGTGTGATGAGCATCTCCGGATTCTTTGCATGGAAATGCGCAACACCGTTCTTCCTGGCGCTGCCGACAATTTTACGTTTTTCCAGTGCCTCAAGTGCCTGATACACGGTGGGCCGCTTCATACCGATGCGCTTTGCCACGATGCTCACGATCGATTCTCCATGCGTGAGCAGATACATATAGACACTCGTTTCTTGGGACGTGAGGCCGATGCTCTGGAGAAAATCTTCGATCATATGCGGTCGGTAATGGTATTTTGATTATCTGTTTCTGACAATGTATTTATTTGTGAAAATAACAATGAAATACCAAAATAAGCTCAAAATTGATTATAATGAGAAAATACCGCACTTGGTGTCACAAAATTGTGACAAGTAATTCCTGCAGGGAATCAAAGATTCCTTCTCTGTCCAATGAATCCCGTCACCTCTCACACCGCCGAAAAACTGGTGACGGCATTGGAAGTGTGCATGCGTATTCACCGAAATGACAGAGATCGAAAAGGAATGCCATTTGTCTTTCATGCGATACGCGTCATGAACAGACAGCACACGATGGAGCGAAAGATCATTGCCCTGCTTCATGACACCGTGGAAAACCATCCGGAATCGATGACATTGGAGAGAATCGAATCGCTCTTCGGTACATCCATCCGTCACTCCGTTGGAGCTCTCACGCGTAAACATGATGAAGCATGGGACGCCTATATCGACCGAATTTTGACAAACGAAGACGCAGCCATGGTGAAGCTTGCCGATCTGGAGGACAATATGGATCCCCGGCGCATGGACGAAAGGGCGGCAAAGAAAACATACGATGCATACTTCACCGCTCACAGTCGTATTTGCCACCAATACAATATCTACCCGTATTTGCGTGTATAGCGGTGTGCTGTTGCACATGGATCAGAAGGGGTATTTTCTGTACATGCCCCCAAGCATTCTCTTCTTTCTCCTCTACATCGCTGCGGTCACAGCGATCGGTTGGATGGCATCGAAGAAAGAGACTGAGGAAGGATTCATGATCGCCGATCGCAACGTGGCGGGATTGCAGCTGGCAGCAACGATGAGCGCGGGATTTTTTGATGGAGCTACGCTCTCGATTTACCTTGCGTACATCTACCAGTTTGGACTCTCGGCGATCTGGCTCTTCATCGGACTTGCACTGGGCTTTCTTGTGTTACGACGCTTTGCGCCACGCATAAAGCAAAAAGCTGATGCACTACATGTCTACACAATGCCAGAGTATTTTCTCCGTACCATCGGGAACCAAAGCGGACTCCTGTATTCCATTGTCCTCACGATCGCATTCTTCTGCTTTCTCGTCGTAAACCTGATTGTCAGCGGGCAAGTGCTCTCGGCGATATTTCCGCTGCCCTATGGGCTTTCCGTCGTCATCGGAGGAATGATTATTCTCACCTATCTCCTGCTCGCGGGTTTCAAGGCAGTCGTACGAACGGATGTATTTCAGTTTCTAATCATGATCTTTATGACCGTGACGGTCGCCGCGTATTTCTTCGGGAAGACGAGTATCCCCGCCGTGGATTTGCGCTTAGTCGGAAGTATGGACAGCGGCACACTCATCGGATTTCTTATCATCGGCATCTTTGCAGTCATGGTACAACCGGATCTCTGGCAACGGATCTTTGCCTCACGCGACACTGCAACAATGAAACGCGGGCTTGCATACGGTGCATGCATGCTCCCGCTGCTTGCAGCTATCCTTGCTGTGATTGGACTCGTCACGAAGCAATTGCTTCCGAATATTGCGCCAGAACATGCGCTTGTTGCAGGCTTCTCGTCACTGCTCCCAATGGGCTTCAAAGATCTTGGGATGGTTCTGCTCTATGCCGTCAGTCTTTCTTCAAGTGACACCCTCGCCTTCGTTGTCTCTTCGATCTTCACGCAAGATCTCCGGCATCGCACGAAGCGGTTCAGCGAAGCTTCGATGCGACAGATGACACGGTTCTTTATAGCAATCTTCATCACCATCGCGGTCATTATCGGTATTCTGTATCAAGACATCATTGCACTCGGTCTTTCGCTTGCAAGCCTGAGTCTTGCACTCTTTCCACCAACGTTTGGCTCGCTCTTCTGGAAGCTTTCTGATCGTGCTGTGGCATGGAGCATCGGGCTCGCTGCACTGAGCATTGTGCCACTGCTGATGATGGGAAAACTCACGCCAGAGACGGCAATTATTCCTCTTCCAATATCACTCGTGTTGTTAGTGATTTTTCAGGGGATTCCACGCCAGAAAAAGTATACGTAGAGCTCATACAACAGTGCGCATATACTCGCGAACATGAAGGCGATAAGAATCCATGCAGGCATCCTTGCCCTCTTTCTCACAATCTTTTTCTGGGGTCTCAATGCGCAGTACCCACTACTCGGTCACGATTACTTCTACTTCTGGCCAAGGATACTCGAAGGCAAGTGGCATTTTTTGCGGCAAGGCTTTGCACCACTCCGCTTCGCACCGCACTTGTGCGGAGGATTTTTCCAGTACGGCAATCCACAGGATGTATTTTATTCTCTGCCACAATTGCTCAGTTTCTTTCTGCCGCTCTGGACCGCGACACAGCTGAGTATCGCCGTAGCAATGATCGTCGGTTATATCGGGTGGGTACGCTTTGGAAGAGACGTTCTTGAACTTTCACGTTCATGGGCGCTCACTCTGGCAATCGTCTGTACGGCAAACGGTTTCTTTTTCGTGCACATCGCCGTGGGACATCTTTCGTATTTCACGCTGCCGCTAATGTCATGGATGCTCTGGGCACTTTTTCATCGAACGAGAGAGACCGGATGGCTACTTCTGGAGCGTGCCATCATCTTTGCGGCTGTTACCGGTACTTTTCTCTATTCCGGTACCCACATTGCATGGTTCATTGTGATCCCACTGATCGGAATTTTTCTACCAATGGATCTACTTCTTTCAAATGCATTTCGTGATCGAGTGATGATGCTCCTACGACGCATTGTTGTATTCCTTCCATGCGCTATTGCCCTTGGTGCAAGCAAGCTCGTCGCAATCTGGAGCTTGATGCATGTCCTTCCCAGAACCGTAGATTTCCAGACCTACACGGCCGGCCAGAACTCACTCCTCTTCGCGATCAAATCCCTATGGATAGCACCACAGCTACCGCAGTTTTTCACACTTGATCCTATCAATCGGATCCATGAAGAGAGCATGTTCACATCTCCTGTCGCACTTTTTGGATCAATCCTGCTTGTTGTTTTCATTCTGAAGCATCGCAAATTGCAGAAGTGGAAGAAGATCGCAGTACTCGCATTCGCTGCTTTCGTAACGTTCCTGATCCTTGCGATCGTTCATGGAAAAGGCATCGTGCCCCAGACACTCCAGACGCTACCGCTTTTTTCTTCGCTGCGCGTACCGGAGCGTTTCCTTGTGATTCTTTCACTGCTCACATCGATTGCAGGAGTGCTCGGCTGCGCGCTGTGGTTCCAAAAGAATAAAGGGAATATGAAGAATGAACGCGCTGCACTCATCGCATCCGCAATCACGGTCTTCGCATTTGCTACAGCCTATATTCCGCTGATACCGCATTTGGAATATACGGTGCCCTACGATCAAATTGTTGCGGGGCTGAAGACAAACCCTGACCCCATGAAAGAACCTGTCCAAGAAGTGCAGGATCTTGTTGGAGTAAAAGTTTCGGACTTCCAGTATTTCTTTGCACATGCGACCGGTTCTCGCTGCTATGAAACCATTCAATCGCTGAATGCACCTCCACTCAGAGATGGGCCAGTGAACCTCGCATGGAGT
>VMGQ01000092.1:1628-5142 GCA_007376635.1 Candidatus Peregrinibacteria bacterium Greene1014_49 | reverse complement strand
CCGAGGTTTGGGACGCCCAAGGGATTACCGTACCCCGCGATACCGCGCGTGACTTCCTTGGCGATCGTCCGCGATTCCTCGGATGCCAAATCCCCAAGTCGCAGCATATCCAGCGCGCCGATGACGCGAGCACCCATGCACACGACATCGCGGACAACGCCGCCAACGCCTGTTGCCGCACCCTCATAAGGAACAATCTGACTTGGATGGTTATGGGATTCATGGGAGATGACGAGTCCCCAGCGCTTTCCCTTCGGCGCATCGGTGATCGCGACAATGCCGCTGTCTTCGCCGGGCCCCAGGATCACATGCTTTCCCGTTGTGGGGAACGTCTTGAGAAATCTCCGGGAGGATTTGTACGAGCAATGTTCCGAACCCTGCACACCCCAGATGGTGGCTTCGGTCAGTGTAGGATTCCGCTTGAGTAATGTGCAGATTTTGCGGGCTTCTTCGACCGTCAGGCCGATGCGGTGCTTTTTGAGGACTACCAAGACTTCGGCATCGGAAGATGCAGAGAAGGGGAGGAGAGATGCCAGTTTCGAGTTGCTGGTTGCTGGTTGAGCCATACAGAAGTGCTGTGATTATGCATGAAGATGGTACGAAGACGCACGGCAATTTCTTCACACTCTGCTACCCTACTTCTCGTGTTCGCATTTTTTCAAAAGCACCTCGGCCAGCACCGCATTCTCGGCGGAGCTCTTGTCCTCGCAGTAACACAGTTCGGGGCTTCGCTTGCAGGTCTGATTCGCGATAACGTTCTTGCATCGACATTCAGCGCGCGCGGAGAAGTTGGGGTTGTCGATGCCTACATCGCCGCGTTTCGACCGAGTGATTTTCTCCTGCAGGTCTTCATCCTCTCGGCCATCGGTGCGGTGCTTGTCCCTATGCTTGCCGGGTACCGTGAGAAAGGTAATCAGAAAGAGTTAGAGCATCTTCTTGGGGGTGCTATCGGAACGGGAGCAACGATCTTCGGTGTGATGGCGCTGATTCTTGCGATATTCATGCAACGCATTGCACCGTTTCTGGTGAACTTCTCCGGCGATCAATTGCAGATCTACGTCCACTTTGCCCGCATCACACTTCTCACAAATCTTCTCTTCGTTTTCGGCAATGTCTACGGCCAATATCTGATTACGATCCAACGCTATTGGATCTACGGCCTCACACCGATTGTGTACACAAGCGGAACCATTCTTGGAACGATCTTCCTTACACCGCTCTACGGCGCATATGGACCGATATTGGGAACGCTTGGAGGCACCATTGTTTTTGTCGCATTGCGGCTTTGGGCAGTTCGTCATTCTGGAGCGCAGATCCGGATACACTTCTGGCATTCCGATATCGCCGAAATGGGAATTTTGATGCTTCCCAGGATGGCTGCTTTAGGAGCCGCTCAATTACAATTATTGTTTTTCGATAAATTTGCCTCCGGGCTCGATCAAGGTTCCGTGATGTTGAATGCGTATGCACGGAATTTTCAGTCCGTGATCGTCGGAGTTGCGGGCATTGCAGTTGCACAGTCCGCTTTTGCATTACTGAGTCAGGCCGCTGCACGCAATGAACGGAAGCGTTTCCTGATTTATTTGCGCAAAGGATCCGGACTGCTCTTGCTTGTGACGATTCCCGGTGCAATCGCCTTGTCCCTGCTTGCATCGATTGCCGCGCGGCTTGTCCACATCATGGAGTTCCTTCCGGTCTTCCGCACGATTCTCTGGGTCTACGCGATCAGTATTCCTTTCGAAAGCCTGAATCATCTTCTGCTCCGCGGGTTCTATGCTACGAAGCACACGCTGACGCCGGCTATCGTCATGGTTGTAAGCGGCTTCATCGCCATTGGTTCTTCGTGGTGGTTTTTACCTACACTTGGCGTTCAAAGTTTGGGTATTGGCTACGCCGCGGGAGCCGTTGCGATGACGATTTTGCTTTCGATTCTTTTGCCGCAACGCCTGCGGTCTCTGGAGATGCGCGCACTGCTTCAAGATGATGCTGTCACCGTCGGACCTCAAACGACGTGAAGTGTTCTTCGGGAACGTCCGTCGTCGTTACATTCTCAACTTGAGCAGCCGGTGGTCCTTTGCGGCACCACAATTGAAGTTGCTCCAAGGCTTCCGGTGATCCTTCAGCGTGGATTTCGACTGCATTATCTTCAGTATTGCGGATCCAGCCGGTAATGCCGAGTGCGTCGGATTGCTCCTTCGTGGTGGCGCGAAAGAAGACGCCGTGAACGGAGCCGGTAACGATGATCCGAAGAGAGGCCATGTGCTACTTCTTCCGCACTTGCGTGAAGTCCAACTCCACCGGCGTCTCGCGATCGAAGATCAGTACCATCACGGTGAGCTTGCCCTTGTTCACGTCGACTGAGTCCACGGAACCTTCGTAGTTCTTGAAAGGACCATCGACGATAATGACAAGGTCACCCACCTGGAAGTCACTTTTGAACTTCGTCTGCTGCTCGCCGATACGGCGCTCGATGATGCCGAATTCTTCGGGGGTGACCGGAACCGGGATGTTGCCAGAGCCCACAAATCCCGTGACGTTTGGGGTGTTACGGACGAGATACCAGGAGTCATCGGTCACGGTCATATCCACAAGCACGTAGCCGGGGAAGAGTTTTTTTTCCTCTTCCGTGGGCTGGTTCTTCTTGAATGTGAGCTGTTTCTCCTTCGGGACGCGCACATCGAAGACGTAGTCCTGCATGCCGAAAGATTCCACACGTTGCTTCAAGGCAGCAGCAACGGCGTCTTCGTATCCAGCATAGGTGTGGACGACGTACCAATTTCTTCCGGCATTAGGATCTTGCTTGGGCATGAGAAATTACAGGGAAAGAGAAAGCATGATGTTCAAAGTTTTTGCGAGAATGAAATCGACCAACCCGAACGCTGCAGCGGAGGTCGCAGTAAAGGCGATGACAATAACGGAGAGACGTACAGCCTGCTGGCGGGTGGGCCAGCGTACGTGGTGCAGTTCTTCGATAGCTTCGATGATGTAGCGATGGATAGCGTTCATAGAGTATTTGCCGTGACCCTAAAAAGCCCCTCCCGAGGCGACATACATATCATATCGGGGATTTAGCGGGATGCAAGTGGTATTTGGGGTAGTTCGAGATCGGAATATCCGGGTACCCGGATATTCAGATATTCCGATATTCGGCTTACGGTATTATAAGCCGTAGCTTGGTGCCTCCAGCACATGAATCTGACTGATCGGCAATGCGACGAACCACACTTTTCCCTTGATGTCCTTGTCGGGCACAAAAGCGGATCCGCCTGCCTGAGCGCCGAAGCTCCGCGAATCCAAGCTGCCCTGACGGTTATCTCCAAGAAGGAAGTAGTGGCCTTCGGGAATCTCGAATGTTTGCTCCTCGGTTTTTCCGCTGTTCGGAGGATGTGCGTAGGTGTGGTTTGCGTTGTGCTCGTTCAGGTAGGGTTCGGAAAGCTCCACCGCTTTTTCTGATCCCGGCGTTTTGAGATACGCCTTGCCGCCACGGATGATCACAACGTCTCCGGGGATACCA
>VMGQ01000092.1:0-1605 GCA_007376635.1 Candidatus Peregrinibacteria bacterium Greene1014_49 | reverse complement strand
CACGTAGTGTTTTTTGTGATCACTCGGTGGACGGAAGACGACGACATCTCCCCGCACGGGGTTACCGGTGAAGTACGCAAGCTTATTGATGATGATGTATTGCTTGTGTTCCAGTGTATCGAGCATGGAATCTCCTTCCACCTGAAATGGTGAAACGAGAAACGTGCGGATGCCTGCGACGATTCCGACGATAATGACAATATTTAATACGACGTCGAGGAGGTGCCAGAGAATGCTGCGCTGCTTCTGCATGTCCGCGGGAGTATATACTCATGCACTCTTTAAACTAGTACACTGTATCCATGCGTCTCGACGATCCCATGTTCAAACGGCATATCGAGGATGATGAATCTATCGTTGCGGTGATCCACCGTCATTGGCTGATGGGCATCCGCAGCCTTTTCTGGCCCACGCTCGCATTTGGCGCAGGCATTGCTCTTCTTGTTGCAGCACCATTTCGGTCGGTAGCTATTGGGGTGAGTATCTGGTCTGCATGCGTTTTAGGATGGTGGTTACGGAGCTTCTTCGATTACTTTCTGGATGCATGGATCCTTACGGATAAGGGCATCATTGATGTTGCGTGGCACGGATGGTTTCACCGAGAATCCTCACGCATCCTTTATAGCGATATCCAGGGTGTGAGCTATGAGATCCATGGTGTAACACCTACACTCATGCGCTATGGAACAATCTCTGTAGAGAAAATTTCTACGGGGACGGCGATTACCATGGAAACCGTCGCACAACCGCGGAAAGTGGAAGCGATCATCCTTGCGCAAATGGAAGTCTATCTCCACAGCAAGAACCTCAAGGATGCCGCGCAAGTCCAGGAGCTCCTCTCCGCTGTCCTCTCTCGAGAATTGCAGATGCGAGAGCTTGAGGGAGATGAGGATGAAGCGTAATTCCTGCTACAATCGCTGTAATGAAGCCTCAGATACTCCTCATCGGTCTCGGGAATCCTGGACAGTCCTATGAGCGCACGCGTCATAATGCAGGGTTTATTGCCATCGATCGTCTTTCGGAAACTTTTGGAGAAGGGGAGTGGAAGCCGGAACAGAAATTCAGTGCAGAAATTCAGGATGGAAGGATCATCACCATTCCCATTCTCCTCGTGAAGCCGCAGACCTATATGAATCTTTCCGGGGAGGCTGTGACGAAGCTGGTACGGTTTTACAAGATTGATCCTGCGACACAATGCATCGTCTTTTCCGATGATGTCGATCTTCCGCTCGGTACGATTCGTTTTCGCACGAAGGGGGGACCCGGCACACATAACGGCATGAAGTCGATTGTGGACAGTCTCGGGGAAGGATTTCCGCGGTTGCGGATCGGTATTGGTCCGCAGCCGAAGGACAGAGATCTTGCGACATGGGTGTTGAACAAACTGTCTGCGGAGGAAGCGAGAGCGCTTCACGAGGCGATGGATCAGATTCCGGAGATTGTACGGAAATTTGTTTTGGGTGAAGCATAATGAAAAATGCTCTGGAGCGTATCCAGAGCATTTTTCTTTCGTCCATTTCCCATTAGATGCCCAGCATCACCTTCTTCCCAAACCAGCTTCCGGCACCCAGCCCCATCGCAAGGATCTGTGTCCACACGATCATC
>VMGQ01000091.1 GCA_007376635.1 Candidatus Peregrinibacteria bacterium Greene1014_49 | reverse complement strand
TGGAAAGGCCTTCTGGAGCAAGAATATAGCGCTTCTCGCCATCGAGATAATGAATGAGGGCAATGCGGGCTGAGCGATTGGGATCGTACTCGAGTGCTGCAACGGTACCAGGTACGCCGACTTTATCTCTGCGCTTAAAATCGATCTGCCGCAGGAGGCGCTTATGTCCGCCGCCACGATGGCGCACGCGTACTTTACCACCGCTGCCACGTCCCGAGATGCGCTGCTTTCCCCCGGACAAGCCTTTTTCAGGCCGTTTCTTGGTGAGACCTGAGAAGTCCGCGATCGTCATCTGACGTCTGGCGGGTGTCGTTGGGCGGCAAATTTTCATAGGCATGATCAGCGAGAGGTGAAGGCAGTGAGATCGAGAGTTTTACTGCCGGATGCAAGGGTTACCATCATTTTCTTGATCGGATGCCGCTTCTCCATGACTTTGCCCTGGCCGAGTTGGCGCGTCTTTCCCCGTGTGCGCATCACGCGGATGCTTGCGGTATCAATGTTATAAAATTCCTTCAGAGCTTTCTGCACTTCGATCTTCGTTGCGGCAGGAGCCACTCTGATCGTGTATGTGCGACCTGCAGCCTTCAGGCGTTCTGCTTTTTCGGTGACGATGGGGCCGAGGATGATGCGAGAGAGATCCATTATTTGGAGGAAGGTACGGAAGTCTTCTTTACAGGTTTCTTCTTGGGTTCTTTTTTAATTGCAGGAGTGGAAACTTCTGGATTCTTCACCGCGCGCTCTGGTCTATCTCTCTCTCCGCCAAAGATCTTTTCGGCTTCTGCAATCGCATCCACAAAGAAAATAATATGGCGGGCGCCAAGGACATCTTCGGGATTAAGGTACGCAGCGGTGATCGCACGCACGTTCGGAAGATTTCTTGTGGAGAGCGCGATGCCGCGGTGACGCGCCGGAGTCACGATGAGAATCCTGCGACCGAGTTCCACGGGCATTTTTTGTAAGACTGCGGCAGCATCCTTTGTCTTCACGTTCTCCGGATAATTTTCGAGTCCCATGATCGATCCCTGCTTTGCCTGCATGCTGAGTGCGGAAAGCAGCGCGACTCGACGCATGGTTTTCGGCATATCCTTGTGGTAATTCCGATCTGAACGCGGGCCAAAGGCCTTGCCTCCTCCTTTAAGGAGTGGAGAACGAGCCGGTCCGCGGCGTGCGCGTCCCGTGCCTTTTTGTGCGTAGAGTTTTTTTGTCGATCCAATGACCTCACCGCGATTCTTGGCATGAGCAATGGGGTGGCGGCGGTTGCTTTGCTGCCGCACAACAGCCTGGTGCATCAATCCCTGATTGATCGCAGCTTCGAAGAGTGCCGCGGGGAGATCGAGAGATCCATTTTTGCTGCCGGTAGCGGTGTAGACATCAATCTTCATTTTTTGGGCGTGGATGGAGCAGCAGCCTTGCTAGGCTGCTGTGGTTCAACGGTCAAATACACAGCAGCGCCATTCGGTCCTGGAACAGCCCCCTTCACCGCAAGCACTCCTTTTTCAATGTCACAAAGCACCACCGGACGGGCGTGCAATGTGATTTGTTCGCTTCCCATGTGACCAGCCATTTTCTTTCCTCGGAAAATACGTCCTGGCATTTCTCTCATGCCAACGGAACCCGGTTCGCGCTTGAAGTGCGAGCCGTGTGTGGCCGGTCCTCCGGCGAAGTGGTAGCGCTTCATCACACCTTGGAATCCCTTTCCTTTGGAAACAGCGGTGACGGTCACAAGAGATGCTTCGGGGATAGTTTCCACGGCAAGGGTAGAACCGATCGTAAGACCTTCGAGGGAATCCACACGCCACTCTTTCAGAAATCGGAACTTCTGCAGCTCGTTACCCTTTCTCGTGCGGACGATCTTTTTGCCGATTCCCAAAATGACAGCGTTATAGCCGTCCTTTTCTGTATTCTTGAGACGCACGATGATGTTGGGTTCGACCTGCAAATACGTTACGGGAACAGCGGCTCCATCGAGGAACACGCGAGACATGCCGAGTTTGCGGGCGATGAGTCCAGACATAAGCTTGGAGGTTCATTGGGCTCGGCTGGTTGATACACAACACCAAGCTGGAACGTAAGCGGGGGCATTGTGGGCATCTGATTGCATGCCGTCAACACAAATTCTGTATTATGTATAAGAACACCATAGAGACGTAACACTGTTGCGTCTCCCCGTTCCGTCGCGACGGAGAACCCGCTATCCTGCATGGCAATGGATCCCTTCCGTCTCAAAAAAGTCGCCGATCTCCGCGCACGCGGTCTCCAGCCATATGCTGCGAAATTTGAGCGGACGCACACGCTTATGGAAGGAGGCAAAGCTGCCGATGATACTGCAGTGCGCATCGCCGGCAGAATCGTGCTCTTCCGCGATATGGGAAAACTGACTTTTGCGACGCTCCAGGATCACACGGGTCGCCTGCAGATCGCTTTCCGTGAAGAGCAACTCGGCACCGAGGAATACAAGAGCATGATTAAAATGATCGACCTGGGAGATTTTGTCGGTGTTTCTGGGGAGCGGTTCACTACACAAAAGGGTGAGCCAACAGTCTTAGTAAAGGAATGGAAGATGCTCAGTAAAACGCTCCGGCAGCCGCCCGAGAAATGGCATGGTCTCAGCGACAGGGAAACGCTTTATCGCAAAAGATACCTCGATACGATGAGTAACCGTGAGAGCTTCGATCGGTTCCTCTTCCGCTCGGCATTCATCCGAGCCATGCGCGAGTTTTACTGGGAGAATGATTTTACCGAAGTCGATCTTCCGGTACTGGTGAACTCCGCATCGGGAGCGCTCGCGACGCCGTTCTCAACGCACCATAACGCACTCGATCTCGATGTATTTCTGAGAATCGCACTCGAAACGCATCAGAAGGAATGTCTTGTGGGAGGATTTGATCGGACGTTCTCGCTCGGTTCCGTATTTCGAAATGAAGGAATGGATCCATCACATCTCCAGGAATTCACGATGTGCGAACACTACAGCGCGTACTGGGATTACAAAGACAACATGCGCTTCACGGAACAGATGCTCGCAGCACTTCTCATGAAGACGCGTGGCTCAACCAAGTCAAAGATTCCAAATCGCGAAGGAAAGCTCGTCGATGTCGATTTTGGAGGTTCTTGGCCGCGACTGAGTTTGCGCGAAGTCATCAAGCGCGACTGCGGCATCGATTTTGAAGACTGCGCGACGGCTGATGATCTCCGAGTTGCAATGAAGAAAAAGAAGATCGAACTTGATGTGGATGTTGGTGTTCTCGGCCGCGGCAATCTGATCGACCAACTCTACAAAAAAGTGAGCCGTCCGAAGATCGTGTCACCGACCTTCATCACCGAGCACCCGATCGATCTCTCTCCTCTCGCGCGGAGAAATGATGAAAATCCTGCAATCACCGACCGCTTTCAGCTTGTCGTAGGCGGATGGGAAATCGTCAATGCGTATAGTGAATTGATCGATCCTGTGCTCCTTGTTCCGGTTGGGGCATGGGAATAGACCGGATCGTCGCGCTTTTGACGGCACAGGAGAATTTGCGCGATGTTGTTCTCTTTCCCCTCATGAAACCGTTAGAGAGAAATCCAACGAGCGCAAAAACTGAAAAGAAAACTCCACAAATCGTAAATCGCAAATCGCAAATCGCAAATAATTCTCCTCCTTCCTCTTCTTCTATGGCTCTGCTCCAACATGTGAATTACGGACATCTTTTGCCCGCCGCCCACGGCCTTCTTGAGCAGCACACGGACCAAACCCGCGCGCACTTGATAGCCACCGGTGCTGCCATGGAAGCGCTCGCGAAAAAATTCGGTGGAGATCCCGATACGTGGCGCGTCGCAGGAATGCTGCATGACTTGGACTGGGACAAGCTGGATAAAGATTACGAGGCGCACTGCGGCGACACGCTCGATCATCTGCTGCAGACAATCAAAGCACCTCAAGAACTCCTCGGCGATATCCGCGCGCACTATCAGTCGAAATATGGCGCGGAGTATCCCTTGGATACGATGCTGAGAAAATGCCTCTACTGCGTCGATGAGCTCACGGGCTTCATCATCGCAGTGAC
>VMGQ01000090.1 GCA_007376635.1 Candidatus Peregrinibacteria bacterium Greene1014_49 | reverse complement strand
GATCCAGAGTAGATGGACGGGGTGATAGGGAAGGGGGAAGCCGAGGAGTAATGTCGTGGAGATGAAGAGGATCTCGTCGAAGTTGCTCCGCAAAAGGAAGAGAATAAATTTCCGGACGTTGTCATAAATCATGCGTCCTTCACGGATCGCCCGCACGATCGTGGCGTAGTCGTCGTCCGCGAGAACGATGCTGGCTGCTTCCCTGGCGACCTGCGTGCCGTCTCTGCCCATGGCGATGCCGACATGTGCTCCCTTGATTGCCGGAGCGTCGTTCACGCCGTCGCCTGTCATCGCAACAATGCATCCATGTTGCTTGAGAGCTTCGAGAATCGTGAGCTTGTGTGTCGGCGAGACGCGAGCGAAGACGGATGTCTTCTGAATGCGACTGATGAGTTCTTCCGGTGTAAGCGCGTCGAGATCTTTCCCCTGCAACACATCACCTTCGATACCCACTTGACGGGCAATCGCGAGAGCCGTTTTCGCATGATCGCCCGTGATCATAATCGTGCGGACGCCGGCGCGCTTCGCTTCCGCGATGGCGTTGGCAACGCCCTCACGCGGCGGATCTTCCATCCCGAAGAGTCCAATGATATGCGGCATTCTTTCTCCCGATTCCTGTACAGCGGCTGCAAGGACGCGCAAACCACGCATTGCCATACGCTCGTTTTCTGCCAGCACCTGCTCTTTTCCGCGATTGCCCGTCAGCTCCAGGATCTTTTCCGGAGCACCTTTCAAGAAGATGCGATCACCATGTCGCGTCTGCATGTACTTCGCTTCCGCGCTGAACGGTACCTGTTCTTCGTCAATGATCAGACGTTCAATACCCCGATCCTGAGCAAACCGCAGGAGGGCAATTTCCGTCGGATCGCCGATGTTCGGGAGAGCAGCACGGTTGTTGGAAGCGGCGATGAGCGCGAGAAGGCGTTCCCCGTCATGCTCCGTCGGATCGATCCACGTCTCCACCACCGTCATTCTATTTCTCGTGATCGTTCCTGTTTTGTCCGAGCAAATGACGTTGACGCTTCCGAGCGTTTCCAAAGCATCGAGCCGCCGGACGAGGGCATTTTTGCGAGCCATTCTCCGCACGCCGATGGCGAAGCAGATGGTAATGACGGCAGGAAGTCCTTCCGGCACAGCTGACACTGCAAGAGTGGCGCCGATGAGGACGATCTCCTGCACTGTGAAGCCATAGAGGAGTCCGATGCCGATGAGGAGGATGCAGAGGCCGAGGACGATCGCACCAATCAACTTACTGAGCCTCTGCATCTTGCGTTGCAGAGGGGTCTCCGGCAGTTGCACCTCTACAACCATCTTCGCGATTTTCCCAATCTCCGTTTCCGTACCGATTCCCGTGATGACGATTTCCGCGTTTCCACCCGTTACCAGTGTTCCGGAGAACACCATGTTCCGTTGCTCCGCGAGGGGTACTTCCTGCTTGAGAAGCTCGGTGTCTTTTTTCGCGGATCGAGATTCGCCTGTGAGACTCGACTCATCGACATCAAAGTGTGATGCGCGGAAAATCCGCCCGTCAGCGGCTATGCGATCTCCGGCTTCAAGGATGACGATGTCTCCCGGCACGACTTCTCTGGAGGGGATAATGGATTCCTTCCCTTCGCGACGGACGCGGGAGGATGCGCCCGTAAGCGTACGGAGGAGAGCGACTGCTTGTTCTGCTCTGTACTCCTGGAAGAATCCGAGTATTGCATTCAGAAGGAGAATCGCGAGGATGACGAATGCATCGGAAAAACTCTCCACCGTTTCCCGACCTTCCTCCAAAAATGGCAGGAGCAGCGAAAGGACAAGCGCGCCGACGAGAATGTAAACGAGGATGTCTTGAAACTGCCGCAGAAAGAGGAGAACGAGCGAACGCCTCTTCTCAGGGAGTTCGTTGAAGCCGTACTGCGACCGCCGCTTGAAGATTTCCGCTTCCGATAATCCATCGGTATTGCTTCCGAGTGCTTGGATGACATCGGCCACGGATTGGAGCATGTAGGAAGACATATCAGGTGAGCGTACGTTCTACGCGTTTCAAAAGCACCGCGTTCGTCGCGACGATGATCGAAGAAACGGACATGAGGAGTGCCGCCATTTCAGGCCGAAGGGAAAGACCGAAGGACGGATAGAACACGCCGGCTGCCACAGGGATGGCGAGCACATTATAAATTGCAGCCCAGAATAAGTTCTGTTTCATCTTCCGAACTGTTGCTTTGCTGAGGATGATGGCATTGAGAATATCAACTGGATCGGACTTCATGAGAACGATGTCGCCTGTTTCGATGGCAACATCGGTTCCCGCGCCGATGGCAATGCCGATATCGGCTTGGGCAAGAGCCGGAGCATCGTTGATGCCATCGCCCACCATGCCTACGAATTTCCCTTCCTGCTGTAGCTTCTTCACGTGGTCAGCCTTGTGCTCGGGGAGTACCTGCGCGAACACGCGCTCGATACCGAGTTCCTTTGCTACCGCATCGGCAACCGTCTGATGATCGCCCGTCATCATCACCACTTCGATGCCGAGCACGCGTAGCCCTGCGATAGCTTTCTTCGCGCTAGGACGCACTGTATCGGCCACCGCGACGATTCCTTTAAGTCTTCCATCCACTGCAAGCAGGCTCAGGGTCTTCCCTGCGAGTTTTATAATTGCCTCCCTTGCACCTCGAATACCGATCGCGTTGTCTTGCATCAACTTCTCTGTGCCAACGAGGACGGTTTTCCCCTGTACGATAGCCTTGAGGCCATGTCCTGCGATGGAAGAAAAATTTTCAATGGGCATTGCGTCGATCTTGCGACGTTCTGTTTCCTCCACAATTGCCTTGGCGATAGGGTGATTCGATCCGCTTTCGATTCCCGCTTCATACTGGAGCACATCACCCTCCTTGAAATCATCAAAAACGATGACATCAGTCACCTTCGGTTTCCCTTCAGTGAGTGTTCCTGTTTTATCGAGGATGATCGCGTTCAGACGCGAGGTGTTTTCCAATGTGGCTGCATCCTTAATAAGGATGTTGTGCTTGGCACCGATGCCCGTTCCCACAGCTACCGCAGTAGGCGTTGCGAGTCCGAGTGCATCGGGGCAGGCAATGACGACTGCGGATATGGCAAAGGGATGAGCGTCGCCTCTCCGAAGACATACCAGCCGAAAAACGTGAGGAGACCGGAGCCGATGGCGACGATCACGAGGATGGCAGCTGCTTTGTCAGCGATCCGTTGCCCCGGCGCTTTCGAGTTCTGCGCCGTCTCAACGAGCTTGATGATCTGCGCAAGGACGGTATCCGCGCCGACTTGCAGCGCCTTGAATTTCAGGGTGCCCGTCAGGTTCACAGAACCTCCGACGACCTTTCCTCCTTTCTCTTTAGAAACGGGGATGGATTCACCCGTGACGAGGGACTCGTCGATAGAGGATTGCCCTTCGACGATTTCGCCATCCACTGGCACCTTATCGCCTGGTTTCAGGACAATGATGTCGCCCTTCACGATCTCTGCACTCGGGATCGTCACTTCTTTTCCATCGCGGATGACTGTTGCTTGCGGAGGAATAAGATCGAAGAGCGCGCGGAGCGCTTCGGAAGTTCCGCGTCGCGACTTCATCTCCATCCAGTGTCCGAAAAGAACGAACGTGACGAGCATCGCGGCGGCATCGAAGAACGTCTCGCCGCCGACTGTAAGCATGAGGATGATGCTTCCGATGTAGGCGGCAAGCACACCCGTCGCGATGAGGACAGCCATGTTGAGCTTCCGCGCCTTGAGTGAGTAGTATGTTCCCGTGATGAAGATCGAACCTGTCCAGAACACGATGGGAGTCGTGAGGAGTAGCAGGATCCAGTTCACGGGAATGGGCGCGGGAAGGGTAATCCTGAAAATCGATTCTCCAAGCGGCGAATACAGGACAATGGGGATTGTGAGGAGTAAAGAAATCCAGAACCGACGGCGCATGTCCGCTTCCATCTGCTTTGCCATCCGTGGATCGGTCATCGCTTTCTCGTGATCCATGTGGCTCATGCCCTGCATGTCGTGACCTTCATGGACATTGTGGCTTGTCTTCGATTGCAGCTTGTACTCGTACTGCTTCGCTTCCATGTCGCAGCCGGAAGAAATACAGAGTTTTTCCGCCATGCAATGCAAACACTTCTCGCCGCATGGACAGTGACGTCCTTCCGCATGATGGCCATGAGCGTGTTCCATGAGAACGAGAGAATGGGATATATCAGTTCTTCTGGCAATGATTCATGCAGAATGCGAGCGTGCCGCCGAAGAGGAAGCCCCAGATATAGCTCATCACGATACCGAGAATGAGGGTGAGCCAGTTCATCCCTGCGCCGCTCCAGCCGAAGATGAAGGAACGCAGGAGAATGTTGTGGAGATCTCCGAGAACGGGATCGGCTTGCAAAAAGAGGTAGCCGTAGAGCATGCAGGCAGCGAAGACGACCGCTGAAACTCGGCTGAAGCCGTGCGCCCATTGGAGGGGCGGATACGGGGTGAAGAGGGAAGCGGACATGGGAATTAAGGGGAAAGGAAATAAAAGAGATTACGATTGGACGGCTTGCGATGAAGAAAGGCGTGGAATAAATGCAGGCGTCTGCTTCCTGTATCGTTCGTATGCATCATCGAATGTCTTTACCATCTGCTTCTCCTCCCAGAGGGAGAGTCGCGCGTACATAACAACAAGAATTGGAAACATGATGAGAGTGACAATCGTTGGCCACTGGAGCAGGAAGCCGAACATAATGATAATGAACCCCATGTATTGTGGGTGGCGGATACGGGCGTATGGGCCGGTGGTCGCAATAACGCGCTTCTTCTGTGCCTTGAAGAGCACGTTCCATGATGCCGAGAGGAGGATGAAGCCAACAACGATGAGGATGTTGCTGAGAATATGGAGGGGACCGAAGTGTGGGTTGATGTTCAACCCAAGCAGCGTTTCCCAAAGATGTCCTGCATCATGGGAGTAGAGATCGAGACCCGGGTAGCGAGTCAGAAGCCACCCTGAGAGAAAGTAGATCGTGAGCGGAAAACCGTACATCTCCACAAAGAGCGCCACGATGAAAGCGGAGAAACCACCGAATGCCCTCCAGTCGCCGGGAGACTTCGGATGCGAGAAGCTGAATGCGAAGATGAGGAAGACCGCGACATTGATGATCACGAGTCCCCACAGGCCGTAGGCGGGTGCTGCATCAGTCATGGTGATGGTGGGAAGAGGATGATTTTTTTTCTGAAGTCTCTTCATCACTTTTACCGCCATGACCTCCGTGACCGAAGATGTGCAGCAGCGGACACGCGAGGAGGAGCAGGAACGGAAGATACCCGTAGAGGTGTGCCCAGTATTCCGTGATAAGGAAGAAGCCGATGATGGCGAGGAAGCCGAGAAGAGTAATGTTGAGACGGCTCATGGATGAGGTTGAGAATGGTGTGGAGGCAAATGAGAGAGATCCTCGAAGACGCGTTCCATGGCTTCTTCGGCCTTGCATGCGGTTTCCTGAATCTTGAGACCCTTGAATGGCTTGAGTGCAACTGAGGGGAGCAATGCGGAGATGATCGTGATCTCCGTATCTTTTTCATAGAGGACGATATTGCAGGGCAACGCGAGGGCGACATCGTGATTCTCTTCCAATGCCGAGTGTGCCATCTGCGGATTGCACGCGCCGAGGATTTTATGTGGCGGATGATCGACCCCAAGTTTCTTTTTCAGTTTTGCCTGAATATCGATTTCGGTGATGACGCCGAATTTCTCTTTCTGAAGCGCATTGCGTACCATTGGCTCTGCTTCTGTGAGAGGAAACGGAAGCGTGATCTCGAAGCTGTAGGCAGTTTTTTTCATGCTGCTTCATGGGGAAAAGGTAGAGAATTCCGATACCCGTCTCAATAGGATCATCTATTGCTGCATCATACCGTTACCCATCTCCGTCGATCCGCCCATGTTCATCATCATGCGCATCATTTGCATCATGTCTCCGTGCTCTTCCCCCTCTTCCCCGTTTGCTCCCTGGTCATGTTCCGTCATCTCGTCCATCATGCGTTCCATCATCATACCGCGCTCCATCATTCTGCCTTCCATGCCCATTTTTCCTGAAGAGAACCCCATCCACGGGCGTCCGAGGAGAGCGATGGTGATCAGGCAGACGACAGCACCAGTGACCATGAGCCAAATTGCCCAAGTCTTCAGTTGTTTGGGCGTCAACGTTTTCACTGCGAACACGATCAGGAAGAACAGACCCGTAAAGGAGGCGATGACCGAGAGGACATGGACAGCCCACAGGACAATAAAACCGTAATCCGGACCGAAGGAGCTCATCATAAAACTTGGGAGAAATAAATAGAGAAGAATTATTCCACGGTGAACATTCCCATCATCCCATTACTGAGATGTTCTGCAATGTGGCAGTGGATCATCCAGTCGCCGGGATTGGTGATGTCGAGAAGAATATCGACTGTGGCGTCCTTTGGAACAAGCACCGTGTCCTTCCAAACAAGATTCTCGCTCGGCTTGCCGTCCACTGCAAGCACGAGGAAGCGCTGACCGTGGAAGTGGATCGGGTGCTGCATCGGGTGCGCTGAATTCCGGTCATTTACGATGCGGATTTTCACCTTGTCGCCTTTCCGGAATTGATACCGAATATCCATATTTTCTTTTCCCGAAGTCGCATCAATCAATTTCCACTGCGTGTTTGCCTTTGTCGTGACGGCATTCATCATCGGCATCGCATCCTCCCATTCTATGCCGTCGACGGTGCTT
>VMGQ01000089.1 GCA_007376635.1 Candidatus Peregrinibacteria bacterium Greene1014_49 | reverse complement strand
ATCCCCCGACCCCTTCCTCCACGAGAGGAAGGGGAGCTCTTCTTTACGAGTAAACAAGTAGGATTATTCCTTGTGGCATGCAAACAAAAACAACAAACATCCCCCTCCTCCCGTGGAGGAGGGGCTAGGGGTGGAGGAGTTTCTCCTCCGTAATCTCCCCCACAACGTCCATCGTCCCATTCCTCTCTTCTCCTCCGATTTCTTTCACAAGATCAACGGATTTTGGGTTTGGATTCGGGTTTGGGTTCGGACTCGAGTGTAGGTTCGATCCCGCAGCATGTTGTAGAGAAGCAGCAGACATTGCTTCGTTTTTCCCCAACCCCAACCCGAACCCCGCGCCAAGCTCTTCTCTCTGCTTCCGCATCCCCTCCTTCAATTTCTGCACGCACTCCGTCACCTGCAGTGCGAAGTTATCAAATTTCGCGACCTTAAATCCCGCAGCACGCGCATGACCCCCCCCACCATAGACCTCTGCAGCAAGACGGCTGCAGTCGATAGCCGCACTGGAGCGCATGCTCGCTTTCAATCCACCATTTTCGGTTTCGGTGAAGAGGATATGGACATCCGCATTCGGAATTGTGGAAATCAGTTCATCGAGAATGCCGTGCGTCTCCCTACTTTCCGCACCCATTTCTGCAAGATCCTCGCTGCTGATCAGTGACCAGACGATCCCGGCGCCTCGATCAATCTGGATGTGATTTAAGGCGCGTCCCCAGATTTTGAGTGTGCTTATCCAGAAGCTCTGCAGCAATTTCAAGAGAGCGCGGAGTCGTATTCGGGTTTTGGAAGCTTCTCGTATCGGTGATGAGACCTGTGAGGAGCAGTGTCGCGACATCGGGGGTGATGCCGGAGGCATATGCCGGAACGTGTGTGAACCAGTGGTAGAGCACTTCGGTCGCACTCGCTGCCGTCGGATCGATGAGATGCACCTGGCCGTAGCGCGTGTTACTGATGTGATGATCGACATTCAGAATGGGCACCGTAGAAAAGAGATCGACATGTTCGCTGTACACAGAACCAAAGAGCGCGAGATCGGCAGTGTCCACGGCAAGAATCAGATCATAGCGCTGCTCCCCTTCCCCAAAACTTACGCGCTCCGGCCGGATCATTCCTTTCTTCGACACCACGATAATATTCACTTTATGGTCTTCCACGCTGTAACGGAGCTTGTCGATCTCCATGCCGTTCTCCAAATTCACGGTAATGATGAAATTTTGACTCTCCCCCACTTCCGTCGTAAATTTCTCAAACCCTGGTAGAAAGGAAAGTGATTCGGGAGGCGTATCCGGACAGAGCACCGTCACATCCTTGCCGATGTGCTTGAGAATGGAATAGCACGCCAATGCCGAGGAAATGCCATCCGGGTCGACATTGGCATGGGGCAATATGAGGATCCGGTGATGGTCCTCAATGGCCTTTGTAGCGCTTGCGATGGCGGAAGCGGAGAGTGTCATGGAATCATAGTATTATATAACATTTATTAGTTTTATGCAAGTATCCCTTCTCCCGAAGATGCCTCAGAAAAAGGGATCCATGGAACCACGGATTGGCATGAGAAACAATCAATATATCCGGCTTGCCACGCGAAGCTCGTTTCAACGAGCGAAGTGTGGTCGGAGCGGCGGGACTCGAACCCACGACCTCATGCACCCCATGCATGCGTTCTACCAACTGAACTACGCCCCGATGGATGAATTATGCAGTAGAATCTGATTGATGGCCAACTCAGAAACAGATATTACCGCGATTCTCGAACGCAATAAGCGTGTAGAACTGGATAAGGCATGGGAAGTCAGTCTCACACGACGTGGATTTATTGCTCTTCTCACCTATGGCATTACAGCACTGCTCTTTTGGATGAATGGCCTGCCGAGACCGTTGCTGCAAGCCTTGATCCCAGCGATGGCATACGTACTTTCAACGCTGTCGTTACCGTGGTTGAAAAGATGGTGGATGGGAGAGAAATAAAAAAACCCCTCTCTTGAGGGGCTTTCTGATGCACTACTGCATTTGTCTACTGACACGTTGTAAGCACTGCATCAGTCTCATTATTCCCCGAGTTCGGATCCGTAACATTACTACTCACTCTCGCAGTGTTACTGATACCCAGAGCTGGGCATGTAAAGCTTGCAGGAACGGTGAAAGCAATCGTCCTCGTTGTCGAGCTCCCAGCAACAAGGCTGATTTCGGAACAGGTCACAATTTTGGCACTGAGTTTGCACTTCGTAGAGCTTTGATCAGCAAGGAATATTAGTCCTGTCACCGGAACGCGGTCGGCTATGCGCGCAGTCACATCCGTCGGCCCCTGATTCGTAACGGTCACCGTGTAGAGCAGTACTTGCCCCCGAGTAACCGTACCAGGAGCGGTCATCGTCACAGCGAGATCGCCTGCGGCGCAAAGCACATCTGTAGTAACAGCAGCACTCTCATTATTTGTCGTGCTTGTTTCCTGAGTGGCCGTCGCTACAGTTGCAGCATCGCTGCTGATTGCGGAACCACACGTTGATTCGGACGGTACGCTGTAACGCAGAGTCACCGTTTTGCTCCTCGATGTCGTACCCGTAGCTGCGGCAATAGTAATACCGCTGCACACGACATTCAGTTCATCTGCGCTCACAGCACAGCTTGCACCAGCCGCACCGGTGAAGGAGAGCCCTGCAGGAATGGGATCGGTTATCGTGATATTTGTTGCGCCATCCGTAGTGCTGGTGTTTAGCAGAGTCAACGTGTAGGCAAGATTTGCTCCAGGAGCAACCGTTGCCGGTGCGGTCTTTGTAATAGAAACATCGGCAAAGGGAACTCTCTGCAATGCAATAGCATCAATATACGCATTTTGCTCAAGCGCTCCGGATACCACGAGTTTCTGACCAGTCGTGACCGTTACTCTGGTGAGCTTCTTCCAGCGTGAGTCACCAGTATGCGTTGCATCCGCGGGAGCTTGCGTTTGATCAACAGTGAATGTCTCAATAAGTGTTCTCACATCGCCAACTTTGCTGAAGAGAGAATACGTCGCTGCGGTGGAATTTGTCGGAGCAGCCACCCACGTGGCGTACACATCGAATGTTCCGGGCGTCACACTATTGAACGCCCACACATTCGGACGGAGTTCGCGACTGTCCCCTGGCTGTCCGAATCCAGCGGGTTGTCCGGATACAACGGTGCGTACGGCAAGGGATGCCGCGGTAAATCCCGTATTGCCATCATCGACAATAATGGGGCTACTCAATGCAATTGTTCCATTCGACGTGCCACTCTGCCCCTGTGTAGCAGTCGCTGTATTCGACGTTCCTCCCTGTGCTTGTGTCCCGGCAGTTGTTCCAGAAGGAGAGACTCCTGTCTGACCCTGTGTTCCAGCATTTGTTCCAGAAGGAGAGACTCCTGTCTGACCCTGTGTTCCAAAATTGGTGGGAGACGGGGAGATGGTCTGCCCCTGCAAGACTGGCAAACTCGTTACCAGAAGCCGGAACGGAAAGAGTGTTTCATAAAATGGATATGGGTATGTGTATAAATTCTTAAACATTATACTATTTCTCAATATCTATGTAAATAGTCATTTTCTGTAGCGTCATATCAGGCAAAAGGACTCTCGTACCGTGCCTGCGATCCCAATGCCTCCTCTATACGTAACAGCTGATTATATTTGCAGAGGCGCTCCGTGCGGGAAAGCGAACCTGTTTTGATCTGGCCGGACTGAAGTCCCACTGCGAGATCTGCGATGAAGGTATCGGAGGTTTCACCACTGCGGTGACTCACGATCGCATTCCATCCGGCCTTCTGACACATCTGGATCGCGTCGACCGTTTCACTGACCGTCCCGATCTGGTTGAGTTTTATAAGAACAGCATTCGCTACTCTGCGTTCGATTCCCTGTGCAATGCGTTTGGTATTGGTCACAAAAAGATCATCACCGACAAGTTGTACCTTCGATCCGAAACGCTCCTGCATGAGACCAAAGCCTTCCCAGTCATCTTCACTGTGGCTGTCTTCAATGCTCACAATCGGGAAATGCTCGAGGAGAGCTGCGTAGTAATCAACAAGTTTTGCTGATGAAAGCACTTTGCCATCCACCTGATATTTACCCTTTTGATAGAACTCGGATGCAGCGCAGTCAAGCGCCAGCTTTACCTTCCCTTTATGTCCGGCAGTCTCAATAGCACGCATGAGGATCGAACAGGCATGATCGGCATCAGCAACTTGAGGAGCAAACCCCCCTTCATCTCCGACGGATGTGACGTACTGGAACTGCTTGAGCATGTTTTTGAGTGCATAGAAGACCTCGGCACCCGCCTGAAGAGCGTCTTTAAAGGAGGAATATCCCACCGGAACGATCATGAATTCCTGGAAACTTAAACCCGAATCGGCATGTACGCCGCCATTGAGCACATTCATCAGAGGAACCGGCAGATGCAGCGGCTCCTTGGTATCCACACCATATTGGATGGCGAGCGAACGCCATAGCGGCTGCTTCTCGCTTACGGAACGTGCACGAGCCACCGCCATAGAAACAGCCAGGATAGCATTTGCACCAAGCTTGGACTTATTCTCCGTGCCATCGAGATCCAGGAGCAACTGATCGATGGTTCGTTGATCGGAAACAGATTTCGATTGCAGCACTTTCGCAATCGGGCCATCCACATGAGACACTGCTTTCTCCACAGATTTCCCGCCATAGTTCCTCGTGTCACCATCACGGAGCTCGAGCGCTTCGTGCGTACCAGTGGATGCCCCCGAAGGAACAGCCGCACTGGCAAACGCGCCATCCGAAAGTGTGCACTCGACTTCCACTGTCGGCATGCCGCGGGAATCGAGGATCTGGCGTGCGTGGAGATGTTTGATCGTAGACATCGTGCGAACTGTACATGCTCTCTATGACACAGAAAAGGGCGAGAAGCCTAATGGATATATAAGCTTCGTTGAAATCTACAAAATCTCCCAGCGCACGTTTCCTACGTGCGCGCCATACGAATGAAAATGATCCTCTTGGGACGCGCACCAAGACTGGTGCGCTGGAAAGATTCGGAAAACATCGCAAACTGCGCAACCTCAGCAAACACTCCTCCGCCGTGCCCTGTCATGCAACACGCCTGAATACAATGCGATCAACGTCAACGCCAGCACCTCGACCGCTCCTCCAGAGGATGGCAATGCCGCTGGCGCCGAGCTTGCTGAGCGCCAGAGCGGTGCGGAAGATGATGGTTCAATCGCCATAGTAGATTGTGGCGCGGACGACAGCGCTCCCGCACTCTGGGTTTCATTTCTCTTCTGTATTTCCCGCGCACTTCTCCGCTCCGATGTCCGCAGCTTCTGCCTCCAGCGCTCCTCGGAAGAATCCGCTGAAGCGGGAATTTCCTCCAGAGATGTTCCTGTTCCGTTGCTGGCGATAAACGTGGATCCGGTTCCAAAGATTTGCCACCACCCCCCTTCCCAGAGAGTTGCTGCAATCTGCTTGTTCCATACATTGCCACGAACAGAGGCCACTCCAAACACAAGGAAGACGATGAATGTCAGCAGCAAGACGGAAATCCGTGGTAGGCGCCTGCGGATCACTTTTAGACAATAGAGAACAAGAATCAGAATGCCGAGGGCAACGGCTGGAAGTGTCCATACCATCGTATACACACTCTGAAGAGCTGCAATATGCGGTACGTAGAGTGCGGCAACTTCAATAAGAAACCACATAAGGAGCATCGCGGCGGGAAACCAGTGCATCCATCGAAGAGGGGTATCGGCTCTTCGCGCACGAAAGAGAGGCGTGAGGAGAATCGGGTACGCCACCGTGATCGCGAAAAGGACAGCCCAGGGAAAAATTCCTCCTGGCAAACCCGGAAGAGATGCCGTCAGCAGACCCGCACATGCGATCACAATGCCCAAAATAAGCAGGAGTGCCGTCTCTGTAGAATGTCGAAGTGGCATAAAGGGATGGATGGTGAACGCTAGGCTTGCAGGCGTCAAGAAAGAGGCACTTGCGAGAGTACTAAAAACATTGGATGGCTAACTCAGTTCTCTCATAGCCACCGCTTCCGTGCAAAGAACGCCACCATCCCTATCGCCATCGCAGCCATAATGCCAAGCAACAGTTCAAACGCCAGCGGATGACTCGCAAACGGCAGCTCGACATTCATACCCCAAACACTCGAGATGATCATGAGGGGAATACCGATCACCGAGTACACGGTGAGAATCCGGATCACTTCATTCGTTTTATGCTGGAGCCAGGCACGATGGGTGTACTGCAGCGCTTCGATGACTTCCTTTGCGGTTTCCAGAAGCGACCACTGACGCTCGATCGCGTCACGGATGTCATCGTAGTAGAGCGCAAGATCTTCGGAGACGAACTTGCGGTTCTTGTGCTCAAGCGAAGCAACGATTGTGCGCTGGGGGAGGATGATGCTGCGCATCGTGATGATATTTCTATTGAGCGTAATGAGATCGCGGAGAATGTCGGTCTCCTCTTCGGTTTCGAAGAGCTCGTCTTCCAGGCGTCGCAGCTCTTTGCTCATCGAATCCACAAGCGGGAATCCCTCCTGAAAGAGAAGGCGCATGAGTTCGTACAGGAAATACCCTGTGCCGTTTTGCAGGTACTCGCTGCATTTGGCTGGAGTTTCATTGAGAGTGCGCCAGAGTTTGTCGAGTGTTGGAATCTTCCCTTCGTGGAGCGTAATCACGTAATCCTGCCCAAGGAACACGTTGATCTCTTCTTTGAGAATACGTCCCGATTGCACGCTCTTGTAGGGAATGTGAAAGACGAGGAAGAGATACGTGTCGTACTCCTCGACCTTGGGTCGCTCGTGCTCCGAGAGGCAGTCTTCGATGTCGAGCTCATGGAATCCGTACTTTTGCTGCAGCGCAAGAATCTCCTTCTCCGTCGGAGAAGGATCATCGTGCCATGTGATTCCGTGGTACTGTAGAGAACGCATCGGAGGTATTGAAGACCTCCCGCAGAAAGGGCGCAAGGGAAGAATTTGTGGAGGTTGCTGAGTTTCTCTTCCAATTTCTCCTCCACCCCTACCCCCTCCTCCACGGGAGGAGGGGGATGTATGTTGTTTTGTTTGCACGCCACAAGGAAACATCTTGCTCCTTTACTCGTGA
>VMGQ01000088.1 GCA_007376635.1 Candidatus Peregrinibacteria bacterium Greene1014_49 | reverse complement strand
TTCCGCAGCAGAAATTCAACAGCTTGTTGAGGCGTCATACGCAGACACAGCGAATGCCATCCTTACCAAGTTCAACATGGGCTTGTCTCCGGAGCAGCTTGCAGAAGTTGTTTCCGGAGCATATGGAGAGCAGTGGCACCATCCCGATATCACGCCTGTCACGACATTGAAGGAGAATCAAAATCTATACTTGCTGGAGCTCGGCCATGGCCCAACACTCGCTTTCAAAAATGTCGGACTGGAATTTCTTGGACGCTATCTGGACATGGTGAATACCGAAATGCTCCGAGCACTAGGAGCATCCTCGGGCGACACCATCAATGCCGCACACAATGCAACGCGCGGCAGGAGCAAATTGCACTCGATCTTCCTTTTACCGGAAACAGGGCCATCGGACGTTCAGATGCTCCAAGCTCTGGCTCATGACATCGAGACTGCCATGACTATTCTGATCAGCGGTGACTTCGACATTGCACAGGATGCAATCAAAACATTCAATGCACCCGAACATCATAATTTTAAAGCGGAGAATAACTTCATTTCGTTCAATTCCATTCAGATTCTCCGGATATTGACGCAGATGGTGTACTACTTCCGGGCATACACACAGCTCATGAAGCAGGAAGTGATCCAAAACGGTGATGAAGTGGATTTTTCCGTACCATCAGCGAATTTCGGTGACGCTCTGGCCGGGCACTGGGCACGGGAAATGGGGCTCCCTATCCACAGCATCAACATCGCGACGAATGCAAACGATGTCTTACACCGGTTCTTGGAAACGGGAACGTACACCGTGGAACTTCTCCCAAGCGGCATACGGAAACCTGCAACACAGACACGAGCACCGTCGCAAGACATCACTGTTTCGAGTAATTTTGAGCGTGCGCTTTTCTGGGCATGCGACGGGGATTCCTCGCGCGTCAAAGGTTGGATGACACAGTTGAAGGAAACAGGATCTTTCACAGTGGACTATGGCACGCTTACTCAACTACGCAGCATTTTCACTTCATCAAAAGCCAGTGACGAAGACATCGTGATGGCTCAACAATGGGCATGGCAGGAATGTGGACGGTTGATTGATCCCCATACGGCGACAGCAGTCTTCCCATTCGCTCATGGGAAAAAGCCATCAAGACCCACCGTATGTCTGTCGACCGCACATCCCATCCAATTCTCATCACCGGATGGTGTCCCGGAAGAAACGCAGTACGCAGACGAAGTGGCAATTCTCAGAAATAGAAAACCTGAATCAGGGAAACACTTCCTTCGATCAGGAACGATTATTCATGAGATACATGCCGCGGTGGTTGAGGCAGTGAGCATTTTGAATGAGGGAAGAGCTCCGATCGAAGATCGCTAGATTGCTTGCCTGGATGCACTGAGCCAGTCGCAGAATCGGCTTCTGCGGATTCTCTCGCTTGTGTATCCTCAATTCAATGAAAGTCGCCCTCGTTCACGAACTCCTGACCATGAAAGGCGGCGCTGAGCGCGTGCTGCGCATCCTTGCGGAGATGTTCCCAGATGCCCCGATCTACACGCTGCTTTATGACGAGAAAAAACTCGGCGACTGGTTTCCGAAGGAACGTGTGCGCTTTAGCAACCAGCAACCAGAAACCCGAAACCCCTTCCCCTGGAAATTCAATCACCACGTATATTTATCGCGATTCCCCCAAGCGGTAGAGGCCTGGGACTTCTCTGCATTCGACCTCGTCATCTCCTCCTCCTCCGCCTTCGCCCATAACATCATCACGAACGGTAAGCCCAAACACTTGTCCTTCGTAAACTCCCCTGCCCGCTATCTCTGGGATCGCACGCACGATGTGCTCGAGCAAGCAGGCAAAGGACTTCTCGGACCACTCAAACGCACCTATCTCGAGCGGACATTTCATAATCTCCGTCTCTGGGACAGCGAATCTTCCGCTCGCGCCGACCGTATCATCGTTTCTTCCAAAGAAGTACAGCGCAGAGTCGAGCTCTATTGGAGACGCGAAAGTACCGTCGTCTATCCACCCATTGATGATTTTTGGCTCCATCAATCGCAAATTGTAAATCGTAAATCGCAAATCCGCGAGCAGATGCAGCATCCGGATTATTTCCTCGTCGTCTCCACTCTCGTCCCCTACAAGCGCATCGATCTCGCAATCGAGGCGTGCACTCGTCTCGGCGTGCATCTGAAAATCGTCGGTGAAGGTTCTGATCGTCAGCGGCTAGAGCGAATGGCAAATCGTAAATCGCAAATCGTAAATCGCAAATCGATTTCTTTCTACGGCTACCGCCGCAGTGACGAGCTTGCTGATCTCTATGTGGGAGCAAGCGCAACGATCGTTCCTGGCGATGAAGACTTCAACCTCGTCGCACTGGAATCCATGGCATGCGGTACGCCCGTGATCGCGTACGCTGCGGGGGGTCCGCTGGAAACAATTATCGAAGGGAAGACCGGGGAATTTTTCAGGGAGCCAACGGCAGCATCTCTTCAAGAAATAATGGAAAAGTATGATCAAAAAATGTATTCAAGTGAAGAATGTAGAGCACAGGCAAAACAATTCTCGAAAGAAAAATTCCTTCAGAGTATGGAGCACGAAATTGAAAACGTGATGCAGGGAAACGAGAACACCAAATGATCTTCATACGGCATACCAAATACTGCATACTGCATACGATTCCCCCCTTTCCATGATCGAATCTCTCCTCCCGCTTCTCTT
Source organism: Candidatus Peregrinibacteria bacterium Greene1014_49 (assembly GCA_007376635.1). Classification (GTDB taxonomy): domain Bacteria; phylum Patescibacteriota; class Gracilibacteria; order Peribacterales; family Peribacteraceae; genus 2-12-FULL-55-11. The sequence goes on along the minus strand of VMGQ01000088.1, from coordinate 965 downwards.
CCTTCCTTTCTCTCAACCTGCAGAACCTACAATGGTTCCGACACATGTGCACACGCCGATACAGTGGGAAGAGCCCATGCCGATGATGGAAGAAATGCCACAAAAAAAAGTGAAGCGCATGCGCCCGATGCATACACAACATCCGCAGATGCAGTGGCAGCGACCCCTCGAGATCCGTCGGAAAGGCTACCAGCTCACGAATAAAAACTATTTCACAAAACGCCTGGAGCATGCGGTGCAATCAGGCAATCCAAATTTTCCGACCTCGGATCTTAGTCAGCGAACGCATCGCGAATTTGTCCGCACAAACCGCAGAGGCGACCGTATGATCAGAGACTTTACGAGAGGGTGTGCGTTTCCGTGCAGGGAGTAACGAGAATCACAGCATCGCCCCCTGCACCCCCTCCGGTACTGATATCCCCAGAAATTCATACGCCAGCTTCGTCGCAATTCTTCCCTTCGGGGTACGCTGCAAAAATCCCTGCTGCATAAGGTACGGTTCATAGACATCTTCGAGCGTCTCTTCTTCTTCGGAAGTCACTGCGGCGAGCGTGGAAAGTCCCACGGGACCACCCGCGAATTTCGCGATGATGGATTCCAGAATTGCTCTATCTGTGCAATCGAGACCACGATCGTCGATACCAAGAGCGCCGAGCGTGCTTTGAACACGGTCAATAGAAATAGCACTCTCCCCTTCCACCTGCGCAAAATCACGGATGGATCGTATCAGACGATTGGCAATGCGGGGAGTCGCACGCGCAGAGCACGCGATGCGCTGCGATGCGCCACTGTCTAATGTGACTCCAAGAATTCCTGCCGTGCGGTCGACAATCTGGCGCATTTCGTCTGGTGCATAAAACGCGAGCTTGAACTGATGCACAAAACGGTCCCGGAGCGGTGCACTCATCGAACCGATTTTCGTTGTCGCCCCGACAAGCGTGAACGGCTTGAGTCCTAATCGCATG
>VMGQ01000087.1:3510-8518 GCA_007376635.1 Candidatus Peregrinibacteria bacterium Greene1014_49 | reverse complement strand
ACTGCACTTCCGGGCGTGGGCAGGAAAACTGCTTCAGTCATTCTTTCAGCAATTTTTGGCATTCATGAAGGTATCGCCGTCGATACACACGTCTTTCGCGTCGCGCGTCGCTTGGGATTGAGTCTTGGGAATACGCCGGAGAAGATTGAAAAAGATCTCATGCAGGGTGCTCCGAAAAAAGAATGGGGCAACGTGACGACGCTGCTCATCAGTCACGGCCGTAGCATCTGTACCGCACGGAACAGGGCGTGTGATCAGTGTCCGTTTAAAAAACAATGTCCCTCATCGTGGGTGCTTGGAAAAAAAGATTTGGGAAAGCCTGCAAAAAAGGCCGCAATGAGGAAAAAAGAACGACAGTAAACCCCTTCTCGCAATGCATTTTTGCGCTATTATTAGCGTAGCTCGTTATTCCTTCCTTCCACTCTCATGAAATCCCGCCTTCCCCTTATCCTCGGTGTCTGCGTCCTTACGCTTGCCGCCTGTTCCTGGTCAAAAACTCCGCAAAATGACACCAAGAATCCTGACTCCGCAGGTGATCCTGCCGTAGTGATGGAGGAAAACGGTGTGGCTATGAGTAATGGAGTGATGCTGACTGTGGAGGATGGCGCCATGTCTCGGATGGACAAAGATGTGACGTATGCAAATGGCACGACCGTGAAGGTGGACGGCACGGTGACGCTTGCGGATGGGACGGTTTTAGTTCTGCCAGAAGGAATGATGGTCACGGTGGATGGAGAGCTTCGCCTGAGTGATAGTTATGCTAGCATCCAGGATCCTGCCCCTATTGCAGAATCTTCGGCTATCTACACTGCGTACAGTGATGCCGTAGCGAAAGATGGTAAAACCAAGGTGCTCTTCTTCCATGCGGCCTGGTGCCCTGAATGTAAGAAAGCTGATGCCACACTTACATCATGGTTTCCATCAGAGGATTTCACCCGCTCTGTGTACAAAGTAGATTACGATACGGCAAAAGAGCTCAAGGCGAAGTATGGTGTGATTTATCAGCACACGTTTGTCGTTGTCGATGGGCAGGGAGTGAAAATTTCCTCGGCGCAAGGTCCGACGGAGGTGGAGCTGAAGGCATTGCTGAAATAATGAACGTACTGCATTCCCGTGGCGGAAGATAACGATCTTCCGCTACGGTATTGGCATGTCCACACTCCCCATCGCTCTCATCCTTTTTCTCGCTGGGATGCTCACCATTCTGCTTCCCTGCATTTTGCCGCTTCTGCCGATCGTGCTTGGTGTGAGTATCGCAGGCAGAAACCGCTGGCGGCCGCTTCTGACGGTGCTTGGGATGGTTGTAAGCTTCGTAGGATTTACGTTTCTGCTGACATTGGTCTTAAGCCAGTTCGTTGCCTTTGCCGATATTCTGCGTATTGCCACCTACTATATTCTTCTGCTTTTCGGTGTCGGTTTTCTCACGAGTAACCGCACGCTTCAGCTTCTCGGAGCGGTGCTCGGAGGATTCTTTTTCAATCGTTACGGATGGATTGCTGTGACGGCTGCTCAGACGATCGGCGCTATTACCATGGAACTGGGGAGCAAGGTCGCGGTGAAGATACAGCAGTTCGGTGGGGAGATTCAGCAGGGAACCGGAGCGAAACTTGGACGGGAAAATCCGCTCAGTGCTTTCATCATCGGACTCACTCTGGGGCTTGTATGGGTTCCCTGCGCGGGTCCGGCTCTCGGGTTTGCCTTTGCACTCGTCCGCGACGAACCGGGACCGCGGGCGGCATTTCTGCTGATGATGTATGGACTTGGCACAGCATTACCACTGTTGCTTGTCGGGTACGGAGGCCAAGCAGCGGTGCAGCGTGTACGATCCTTCAATCGCTATAGCGGTCGCATTAAGCAGATCGCAGGAGGTATTCTCATTCTGACTGCTCTCGGACTGCAGTATGGATGGTTGATGCGTGTACAGACGTATCTCGTTCAAAACACGGCGTACGGGACATTGGGGACGGAGATTGAGGAGAGGTTATTTGATGGGGATGCAAAGGATGAAAAAGATTCAAAGGATTCAAAGGAGATGATTTCATCTTCCAGCTTTGGAAATCCCTCTACTCCTTCAATACTTCCCAACCTTGGAACCGCTCCGAAATTTGCAGGGCTCGGTCCTTGGCATAATGGAAATCCGCTGACGATGGAGGAATTGCATGGCAAGGTCGTGCTGATCGATTTTTGGACCTATTCCTGCATCAATTGCATCCGGACGCTGCCGTATATCCAAGGCTACTGGGAGACGTTTAAAGATACCGGTAAATTCGTCCTGATTGGCGTGCATACGCCGGAGTTTGTGTTTGAAAAAGATCAGAAGAATGTTGCCGATGCGATTAAGCGTCATGGACTCACGTACCCCGTCGCACAAGATAATGATTTCGGTACATGGAATGCATTTCGTAACCGCTATTGGCCGGCGAAGTACTTAATCGATGCAGAGGGGAATATCCGTTACACGCATTTCGGGGAAGGGGCGTATGAGGAAACGGAAGAGGCGATTAGAAGTTTGCTTGGGGAGATTGGAGTGATAGTGAACCCCACTTCGTCCGCTGCCGGCGGACTTCGCGGGGCAGGGGAGACAGGGGAACGCTATGGCGGCCAAACACCAGAGATTTATCTTGGTTCACGGAGTTGGGCGGCGTTCGGCAATGGCGGGATGTTCCCCACAAGCAAAGAAGTGATGTACAGCGCGCCGGAGGAGATGGAACTGCATACGTACTATCTGGACGGGACATGGCAGCTTGTCGATGAAGAGCAGCAAGTATTACGATCTGATGATGGAGAGATTCGGATGAAGTTTTTGGGAGGAGAAATTAATTTGGTGATGGGGGTGGAGGGGATGGCAAAGGCCGGAGCGGAAGATCGCGATCTTCCGCTACCGGTCGTTGAAGTGTTTGTGGATGGCGTTGTCTTCAAGGATTTTACCGTTGATCGCTACGATCTCTTCGAGCTTTGGAAAGGGGAGTACGGAGAGCATAAAATCACTCTGAAGATCAATGGAAAGGGCGTGGAGGGGTATGCGTTTACATTTGGGCAATAGCACACAGCGGAGGTTTTGAAGCCTCCACTGTTTTCGACACATGTGTGGTTGCAGTATTCAGCCTCGTGCCATCATCGGTTCGTGGACGATCTTTTTCATGGGAATACTTCCGAGATGCTTCTCAGAGGAGCCTGTCATAAAGATGGAGGTTTCTTCGAATTCGTAGGCCGTCATTCCATGTTCGCCCGCGTCGAGACCGGCGAGTTCCTCGGTAGCCGAGACACGCATGCCGACAGTCATCCGGATGAGTCCCCAAGCGAGCGCTGAAGCGACGAGGACGAAGCCGCCGACCGCAGCGACGCCAAGTACCTGTGTCTTTAAGAGACCGAATCCTCCGCCGTACAGCAGGCCATCCACAGTCGACAGTGATCCTGCGGAAGTTGCAAAGAGGCCGTAGGCGAGCGTACCCCAGACGCCGTTGACGAGGTGCACGGGCAGCGCACCAACCGGGTCATCCACACGAAGTCTTTCGAAGGCGAACGACGCGAGAACGACGAGTACGCCGGAGATCGCTCCAATTGCGAGTGCTCCCCACATGGAAACGGCGTCGCATCCGGCCGTGATCGCCACGAGACCGGTGAGGGCAATATGAGCGATGGCACGGCCGTCTGCTGCCATCGTGCTTCCGGGGTTAAACCCAAACCAGCCGAGCCAGAGGATCAGTCCTCCAAGCGTGGCACTCGTCATATTGTGCCCTCGGATGGGATTGGATTTTCCCAAAGCCGAGAATCTGCCGATACGGGGGCCGAGAATGAGAGCACCCGTGAGTGCTGCCCATCCGCCGATGCTGTGGACGACGGTGGATCCTGCAAAGTCATGAAATCCAAGTGTGCTCAAAAATCCTCCGCCCCAGATCCAATGGCCGGCAATGGGGTAGAGAAATGCCGTCATGATCACGGAGAAGAGAATGAATGCCGGAAACTTGATGCGTTCGGCTACCGCTCCGGAAACGATTGTGGCGGCAGTACCCGCAAAGACGAGCTGGAAAAAGAATTTCGCGGCCATAGGAACGATCGTCCAGTCGAGAGCAGAGAAGGAAGAAGATCCGTTGATCAGTGAGGGAAAAAATCCTGTTTGACCGAAGAGGCTTGTGCCGTTGCCGAACATCAAACCGAAGCCGATCATCCAGAAGGCGATAGAAGAGACCGCGAAGACGACATAGTTTTTAGCGAGGATATTCACGCAGTTTTTGGCTCTACTGAAGCCGGATTCCACGAGGGCAAACCCCGCGTTCATAAAGAAGACGAGAAAGGCGGTCATGAGAACCCAGACAGTATCCAATGCAACTTTCATGTCGAGGAGAGTGGGTTCCATAGAGAGGGGAGGGGGTAGGGCGTAAAAAAAATTTAGACGTCGAAGTACTTATAAAACTCCCATGGCGTGGGGCGCATGGCGCTCTCAGAAACTTCGCTGCGCTTGCCTTCTATGTAGGAAGCAATAAAGCCTTCAGAGAACACACCGCTCTTTGTAAGGAAGGCGTGATCGGCCTCGAGAGCATCGAGTGCATCGGAGAGCGTTGCCGGCGCGTGCGGGATCTTACTGAGCTTGGCGGCCTCCATCTTGTAGAGGTTCTCGTCCGTGTGTGCGCCGGGCTTGAGCTTGCGCTCGATGCCATCCAGACCCGCTAGAAGCATCGCGGAGAAGGCGAGGTAGGGATTGCAGGCGGCATCCGGCATGCGGAACTCCACGCGCTTGGCTTTGGGGTTGTTGCTGTACATCGGAATGCGGATTGCGGCGGAGCGATTGCGCGCCGAGTAAATCAGATTTACTGGTGCTTCGAAGCCCGGGACAAGACGTTTGTAGCTATTCGTTGTTGGATTACAGAGCGCACACAGAGCCGGAGCGTGCTTGAGAAGCCCTGCGAGGTACGACATCGCCATGGTGCTTAAGCCTGCGTATTCACCGCCAGCAAAGAGCGGCTGGCCGTTTTTCCAGAGACTCTGGTGAACGTGCATGCCGGTGCCG
>VMGQ01000087.1:0-3499 GCA_007376635.1 Candidatus Peregrinibacteria bacterium Greene1014_49 | reverse complement strand
AGGTCACAGTCTTTCCGAACTGCGCGGCGACGTTTCTCAGGATGTATTTGTAGCGAATAAGCTTATCCGCCATCGTGAGCATTTCATCTCGCTCCATGTCGATCTCGCCTTGGCCTGCTGTGGCCACTTCATGGTGTGATGTCTCGATTTTGATCCCTGAGGTTTCGAGTTCCCGAACCATTGCCGCACGTACACCCTTGAGCTGATCCATAGGAGCTCCGGGGAAGTAGCCTTCTTTATTGCGGATCTTGTAGCCAAGATTTCCGCCTTCTTCTATTTTTCCGGTATTCCAGATCCCTTCCTTGGAATCCACTTCATAGAAACAGCCGTTACTCGCCTGGTCGTAGCGAACGGAATCGAAGATGAAGAACTCCGCCTCCGGACCAAAGTATGCTGCATCGGCAACGCCGCCTTTCTTGAGATGTTCTACGGCTCTGCGGGCAATAGTACGTGGGCTGTTGCTGTAGAGGTTTCCACTGACCGGATCTTTGACATCGCAGAGGAGTGCAACCGTCGGTTCGCTGGAGAAGGTATCCAGAAAAGCCGTCGCAGCGTCCGGCATGAGAAGCATGTCGCTCTCTTCGATATTCTGGAATCCACGGATACTGGAGCCATCGAATCCGGCTCCTCCTTCGAAGACATCTCCCAGCTCATGAATCGGTTTTGTCGTGTGCTGGAGCGTTCCGGGGACATCCACAAACGTGTAATCGGCAAACGTCGCACCGTGTTTTTTGGCAAAAGCGATCACGTCGGCTTTGGTCTTCATGGCCGGCGTAAATTCGAGATCAGCTCCAGTGCGAGCAAACTTGGCATCGGCAACCATGGCATCATGGAGATGGGAGGAGACGGGGTTCATAGAAGAAAATTGGGAAAGAAATTGAGGAATGGAGAATTGAGAATGGAGAATTCGCAAGCGAGTGTGGATTGGTGATATGCACTTCAACAAATGATTTCTTGAGCACAATAATTGAACTGTTCCAATCTATTTCAACAAATCTTAAAACTTCGATTGAGCGCTTCCATTAGAGAAAAACGAACTCTGAATACAGAGGATATAGTTCTTCAGGCACTCTTGTTGTTAAAATTAATAACAGCTTGCTACACTCTCTAAGTCATTGAATTCTCCATTCTCCAGCCTTCGCTCCCTGCGGGGAGCTACGGCCGGCAAGCAATTCCCCCTTTTTCATGGCTCGCGATCTTCTCCCTATTCTCGAAAGTATCGGCCTCGACTCGAAAGAGGCGCAGCTCTACCTCACGGGATTGCAGATCGGCTCGGCTCCGGCTTCAGAGTACGCCAAGCGCAGTAAATTAAATCGTATTACCAGCTACAACTCTCTCGAAGAAATGGTGCAGAAGGGGATTTTTACGATGGAACGCAAAATGCGTGCGAAGTGGTATGCACCTGTTGCCCCGGAGTATCTTTCGATTGAAGCAAGGAAGAACGCTGAATCTCTGGAACGCATTCTTCCTGAACTACGATCCCTGCAGGGCGCAAAGCATCGCAGTCCGCACGTGCGCTTTTTTGAAGGATGGGAGGGTGTGCAAAAGGTATACGAGGACACGCTGACGGCCTCTGGAGAACTTCTCAACTTCGCGAACTCCGCAGTTGTTCGTCAGTATTGGCCTTCGTATGACGAAGAGTACGTCGCACAGCGTGTGAAACGAGGCATCCATTTGCGGGGCATTGCACCGGATGACGCCGCGGGAAGGAAAGTGCATGGCGAAGACAAACAGTACCTGCGCGAAATTCGCCTGGTACCCGCAAAAGACTTCGATTTCCAAAATGAGATCAATATCTACGACCACAAAGTGGCGATTTGTTCGTTTGATTCAGGATTACAAGGCAATACGGACATGTTTGGTGTGATTATTGAAAGCAAGGAAGTGGCGGAGACGCAGCGGCAGATTTTCGAGATGGCGTGGCGTTACGCTGGACGGAAGAACTCTTAAGAGAAGCCAAAAAAACATAACATTTCACTTTCTTGAAGCCATTTTTCCCTATGATTTGTAGGAAGCTGCTCTTTTTCAAACACTGGGGAATGGGATCTAGAAAGGAGAAATTCCATGACGATTACCCCCGTCAACATCGTGTTGTTTGTACTCACGACATTGGGCGTTGCATGCCTCTTGAGAGGTGTGTGCCTCACGAAAAAGGCCGACAATCTTCGGCTGTCTGGAGAAGGTAGCGCTTCAGCAAATGAAGCGCACCAGCTCGGGGTTCGTGCCCAAAAGTGGATCTTTGCCGGGATATGTTTTTGCCTCCTCATGAATGCTTGTGGACTGGTCCTCCCCCGATTTGAATAGCCGGCTTCGCTGGTTTGCAGCTTCAGCCCGCCTGGTCTTGTACCGGGTGGGCTTCCTTTGCGTATTTCTGTTTTTCTTCGCAAGAAAACCTTCCAATGTTCCTTGTGCATATTCGCTATGCAGTAAGATCTATTTGAAGCTGTTCTTTCAACTATGCCTAGAAAGGAGGTGATGTATATGCAGCCCATCGATAGCATGCTGTTGCTACTACTGCCGATTGGATTTTTCCTCTGTAGGCGTGTGTTCCGTGCGCGGAAGATTTTTGCGCAAGGCATACATGATTTTCAGTTTGGAAGAAAAGAACAAAGGGAAAAGTACAACCATCAGATGGCACTGGGCTTCATGTGGCTTACTGCTGGGTGCTTACTCAGTGCCGCATGGAACATGCTCCGTTGAACAGCTTCAGCCGGCTCGATTTCGAGCCGGCATTTTTATTGAAAATTACCGTACTCAAAAAACTCCTTTTGATGTTCGTGCCCCTCTTTATGCACGCTATTTTTGATTGTGCAGGAATAGACCTCTGTGCGATTGGCTACAACTTTGAGCCAAGCCGCAGTTCCATTTGCGTACTGGCAATATCCGCATGCCATTTTCTGGCACCAATTGATTTTGCGTAATTTCTGACGGTCGAATATGCAGTAATCCCGAAAACGCGCTTTGGGGATTCCAAAGATTGAAAAGTAGATCTGTTGGTACATCCATATGGTGATGTGAATAAGGATCACTGCCGGCAGCGCTCCCCAGATAACCGCAAGAGCGATGAGTTGCAGCAGAATATTGCGCCTTTTCAGTGTGTGTTTCGTGACGACGAAGTTATCATAGAGCATATGAAGGCGTATCTGGATCTACTGCAGCATATCCTCGACCACGGCACCGTCAAAGACGACCGCACGGGAACGGGTACCTATTCCATTTTCTGTGCACAGATGCGGTTTGATTTAAATGAAGGATTTCCGATGCTCACCACAAAGAAGCTTTCGACTCGTGCGATTATCCATGAACTTCTTTGGTTTTTGATGGGATCGACAAACATCGGCTATCTCAAAGAAAATGGCGTCTCAATCTGGGATGAATGGGCAAGTGAACGCGGTGATCTCGGACCTGTCTACGGCAAGCAGTGGCGGGCGTGGGAAGGCCCCAATGGACGTGTGATCGATCAGGTCAGTGAAGTTATTGCCCAAATCAAGAAGCGGCC
>VMGQ01000086.1 GCA_007376635.1 Candidatus Peregrinibacteria bacterium Greene1014_49 | reverse complement strand
GAACGTCATCGTCATCATCTTCAGAAATTCCGCGCGACTCACGGAGTGATGGGGTTGCAGGAGTCCATGCACCGGCGCGATATCAAACATGTCCATGCGCATTGCAGTTTTGAGGTACGGCACGTACCACTCACCCTCGAGCACATCGGGGTACAGGAGCGGCTGTTCATCGACGATGAGGGGGATATCCGCACTCGTGAGAAGAAGCATCGAGGCCTCTGCCCGCGTCAGGTACGTTGGGGTCGGGGGCGTTTTAACGATAGATGCAGAGAGCTGCAGAGAAGCAAGAAGTGTGGCTACGGTGATAGCAAGGGTGTGAAGCATGAGAATCTCATTATTATAGCATATTTTCGGGTTGTTTGCGGTGCCTCATTTCGCTAAGCTTTCGCAGATGCTTCATACTCTTCGACCAGCACGGGGTGCCGTTTCCAAGCGCAAGCGTATCGCGCGTGGTAATTCCGGCGGCGGTGGAACGACCGGCGGCCGTGGTACCAAAGGTCAGCAATCCCGCACAGGGAAGGGCAGGAATTTCGGATTCGAAGGAGGCCAGACGCCTCTTGTGCGGCGCCAGCCCAAGCTTGGTGGTTTCATACATCCACGCAGAGTCGAGAACGAAGTCGTCAGTCTGGAAAAGATGGATAAGCTTCTCGAAGCAGGGAGCTACGATGTAACGGCACTTCGCCGCCGCGGACTTGTGCGCTCCGGTCGCCCTGTCAAAATCCTTGGCAATACGGTCACGAAGAAATTCGCTCTTACCGTGCATGGAGCCTCGAAGGCTGCTAAGGCTGCAGTGGAGAAAGCTGGTGGAAGCGTTACCATCACGAAGCTCAAAGCCATTAGTACAAAGCTCTAGCCGAAAGCTTCCCATGCTCACCTACCTCCGCCAGCTCTGGCACTCCGAAGAACTTCGCAAGCGTATCTTGGTGACGCTCGGACTTCTTTTTGTCTATCGGCTTGTTGCACACATCACCATCCCGGGTGCAGATCCCTTTGCTCTGAAGCAATTCCTCGATTCCAGAGAAGGGGGTGGCGTCATGGGGGTCTTTGCTGCCCTCACAGGAGGCGCGCTGGATAACTTCTCGGTGGTGCTTCTCGGCCTCTCTCCGTACATCAATGCCTCGATCATCGTCCAGCTCTGTACTGTGATATTTCCCAAACTTGAAAGTATAAGCAAAGAAGGGGTGCAGGGACAGCAGACGCTGAACCGTTACACCCGATGGCTCAGTCTTCCTCTCACATTCCTCCAGAGTTACGGGTTCCTTGTGCTCCTCGGTCGCGGCGGTATCAATCTCATCGATACAAACTTCCCCGGAGTCCTTCTCCCGATGCTCTATGTCACCGCTGGTTCCATTTTCCTCATGTGGCTTGGAGAGCTCATCACGGAAAAGGGCATTGGCAACGGCACGTCCCTAATCATCTTTGCAGGAATCGTCTCCGGGATGCCCGCGGCCGTGAGCTCCATGTTCATCGCGGGTCAGGGGAAAATGGCTGCCTTCTATCTTTTCTGTATCGTCTCTGTTGCCATGCTCGTGGCAGTCGTTCTCTTTACCGATGCGCACCGCTTGATTCCGATTACCTACGCAAACCAGGGTGCTGGCCGCGGCGTGCAGGCGAATATTCCGATTCGCTTAAACCAAGCCGGAATGATCCCGATCATCTTTGCGATCTCCCTGATCACACTTCCGGCGATCTTTGCACAGTTTCTCCAGACCGCTCCGCGCTTTGCGGGTGTTGTCCGTTTCATCACCACGTACTTAAATCCCCAAAACCCGAGCATCCCTTACATTTTCGGCTATTTCCTCCTCGTCATCGGCTTCACCTATTTCTACGTCTCCGTAACCTTCAAGCCCGATGAACTTGCCGATACCATCCAGAAGCGCGGCGGATTCATCCCCGGCATTCGCCCGGGGCGAGCAACCGCTGAAATCCTCGCGAAGGTCAGTAGCCGGATGAATCTTTGGGGAGGGATGTTTCTTGGCATCGTCGCCATCATTCCGCTGATTTTCACAAAATATTCCACGCTCTCGAGCCAGGATCTTTTGATCTCCGGCTCAGGATTGATCATCATCGTTGGTGTGGTGATGGAATTGATTCGGCAGGTGAATGCGCAATTGTTGGCGCATGATTATGAAAAATTGGTGTGATGTTTTTATAATGGATGCATGGTGTGTGCCATGTCTTTTGTAGAGACGTGCGAATCGCACGTCTCTACCCATACCATTCGCATGTTTAATGCACATAATTCCGATCCCGTTCCCACATTCGTGGGTTGTTTTGGATGTATGACCGTATATTTTCCAATGCGTGATCGGTTTGCACGACGGAATCATGGAATCGCGGTTGCCATCCAAAATCCGTACATCCCAACGACCAAATGCGTTTGGTGCATGTTGTTTTCCATTGTCCGATGATCGAACCGATTGATCCGGGAATCGGACGATGGATGCGTGACATCGGTGCGGTGAAATTTGCAATAGGTGGTGCCCGTTCCAAAAGGCATTCACGATACATCCCACGCCTGACAATCCCATGATTCCCCTTCGGATTTCCCCGAACCAATGTGCTCGTCCCTTTGTGCAGATGGTGACAAAATATACCCCTTGCTGCGCATAATTCCATCCGCGCAATCGTGCGGTTTCCACCCGATACCGATCTTTGAATAACGTCATCTTCCCATGATGAAAGGACGAACGATTGTTGTCAGCTGTACGTACGTACACTTGACAAGAATGTGGGTCGTGTAGAGACGTGCCGCGCACGTCTTATTGATCGTATTGGAGACGTGCGCGGCACGTCTCTACAGGCGCATGATTATGAAAAATTGGTGTGAAATCTAAAAAAAGATCTTGCAAGTGGCATACACATCGGTACAGTTTCCCTCCAATGGTTGAATCATCTCTTGCATCAACGGCATCTTCCGAAGAAATAGATCTGACCCTTCAGGGGCCTGAGGACTTGGATGATCTTCTCAGGGCTAGTGGCAATGAATTTTGTACGACGCTTGGGTCACTTGGGCTACTTCCCGGTGATCAGGCTGTGCATTTGGCTACGTTGCAGGCAAAAGAGCACTCAGGTGCATCTTTAGGAGAAGCAGAGACAGCGTTTATTTGTGCTAGTGCAGATACGCTGAAATCCGAGTGGAGGAGTGTACTTGATGGAAGCCGCGGAAACAGAGCGGTGCAAGCGGGCAAAAAAGCAGTGAAGCCTACTGTTACGGGTGCATGAAGAAATTGGTGTAATAGATATGCGCAGTAAACATCACCTTTTTGCACTTGCATTTCCCAGAAAAATAAATACTATGACACTCTGTGAAAGAAAGTCAATTATTGTCGGCAAGAGCTCGGGCTGTAAATGAAGGCGAAGGTTGGAATATTGATCTTATGAGAAAGTGCATTGAGCCTAGAGCGAAAGTCGCTCTTGAACAAGCGCTGTTCCAACAGGCATTTTCACGTACATTTCTTGCTGCAGATGCGTTGAAGAGATTGGAAGAATGGATGCAAAAGGATGTCTCCGAAGCTGCACGTCAACGATTGGCAGATCATTGCCAACGTAGAATAGAAGCAGTTTCCTGTGATGCATCAAAAAAAGCTTTACGAGAGAGATTGGATCGCGTGGGCAAGCCTGCGGAGCTGAATGCTGTTTAGTGGGGCAAGACCATTGCTTTTACCGTATTTTATTGGAAAATACTCGCCCTGGATCCTTTGGATCTGGGATTGGTCTTTGACAGCACAGTGTGGTCTTTCCCCTGTGCGTAGCACTGTGTCCTCCTACGGTGGATAGTGTGCTACGTGTAGGTGGGAAGTGTGTTCTTCTCGCTCGCCATTTTTTGTCGCGCTTATGATGCTTACGAAAGAAGTATCGCGCATTTTGGGAATATGAGAATCCAACTCGAGAGGATTTTCATTCGTTTTCTGGCGGTAGCAGCTAGTAACTTTTTGGTATCAAAACGGTTTTTCACTAGGAGCATAAGCTCCGCATCAAGGACAACTTTCATGTCTGAACAACCTGCAACCGCTTTGGTTGCTCCTGAAGACGACGGCGAAGGCTTCCATCGTGAAGTGATGCTGTTTACTGGCCAGTGGGCGGATCTTCCATTGGAAGAAGTCTGCGTTCTGGCCTCACGCTTTGGCTACGACGGATTGGAGCTGGCATGCTGGGGCGACCACTTTGAGGTCGACAAAGCATTGTCGGACGATACCTACTGCCAAAGAAAGCGTGACTTGCTGGAGAAGCACAATCTCAAGTGCCGTGCGATCTCCAATCACCTTGTCGGTCAGGCGACGCTGGATATCATTCCCCCACCGGGCAATCCGAAATGTGCTCGGTACCAGGCGATCTTGCCCCCGTATGTCTACGGGGACGGTAAGCCGGATGGCGTCAATGAGCGCGCTGTGGGCGAGATGAAGAATACGGCTATCGCAGCGAGCAAGTTTGGCGTCACTACGGTGAATGGATTCACCGGCAGTCCAATTTGGGACTGCATTTATGGTTTCCCACCGACGCCCCAGAGCGTTATTGACTGGGGTTTCGGTCTGCTCGCTGAACGCTGGAATCCGATTTGTGACGTATTCGATGCGAATGGTGTCCGGTTTGCCTTGGAAGTGCATCCGACAGAGATTGGATTTGATCTCTACTCCGCGGAGATGGCTCTCAAGGCTCTCGACCGCCGCAAAGCGTTCGGGTTCAACTTTGACCCCAGTCATTTGATTTGGCAGGGTGTGGATCCGGTCGAATTCATCCGTTACTTCCCTGACCGGATCTACCACGTTCACATGAAAGATGCTGAGACGACCTTGGATGGTCGATCCGGCATTCTCTCGAGTCACCTGGACTTCGGTGACCCGCGACGTGGTTGGGACTTTAGGTCCGTCGGTCGTGGCGCTGTGCGCTTTGATCAGATCATCCGGGCGCTCAATGCCATTGGCTACACGGGTCCGCTTTCCGTTGAATGGGAGGACAAAGGCATGATGCGTAACAAAGGCGCTCGTGAGTCCTGCCAATACTGCAGGAAAGTGGATTTCGCGCCGTCGGATATCAAGTTCGATGCTGCGTTCTCCAAGCCGTGAGAGAAGAAGAACTAGATGTTCGGCTTTGTCCGGACTGTACTACTGTCAACGACCTCCCCGCGTTCCTTTTGGAGCGCGGGGTTGGTTTTGTATGTGGGGAGACGCACCAACGGTGCGTCTCTACACACCCAATCCATGTCGATAATTTTTGACATTTCTCACGTTCAGAAGATAATCGCCGTCCGCTTGCGGCCTGCGCATCCGGCGTTCTTTTACATCATTGCGTTGCCCTCATGCATCCCTCTGTTTTTAGCCACGCGCGTGGTGACAGAGGGGGTGCTGTGGGGGCACAGAAAATGAACTCTTTTCAGGGAGTATGGTTCGATGGCCAAGAAAAACATTGCGATTGGAACGTGGGCGGTTCTGTTCAACCAGGAGAAGCCTATGCCATTCGCCGAGCTGATGAAACTGCTCGGAGAGCTCAAGTTTAACGGTTTTGAATTGGGGGGTTTTGACATTCACCCCAAAGCTGGCCCGGCTTTTGAAGTTGGAGGTTGGTTTGCAGACTCCAACTGGGTTTGCGAGGAACTCAAAGATCTGTGGGCCAGCCACAACCTCGAATGTTACGGGTTTGCGCCGGATTTGTGGAAGCACTCATTCGTCGCGAAGCCCAATCCGAAGGCGTATGACGCCGATTTCGATGCTGCGCTGAAGTTTGCAGACATGCTCAACATCGATGGCATTCGCGTGGACACGCTGGATAAGCCGAATGTGATTGGGGACGTTGTCGGACTCAATCGCCCCGAGGGTACGAATGCAGTGTCGTTTGAACAGGCATTGCAGCTCGTTGTTCCTCGCTTCAAGCGCTGCTGTGAACGGGCTCACGGTGAGTTTGGCATGAATGTGCTCTGGGAACCGGAGCCCGGTTTCCTCTTCAACAAGCCCGGTCAAATCGAAGCGGTTCTCAACGAAGTGGATTGCCACAATTTCAGCTTGATCGGCGATGTGTGTCACTTCGACCACATTGGTGTTCGTGGCAGTCTCCAGCCTGGGGAGAAAGAAGTCCAGGAAGGTGGCATCGGCGGGATGTTCCAGCGATTCGCTTCGAGCATCAAACGTGTTCACTTGATCGACTCCAATGGAGAGATCAACCAGCATGGAACCAGTGCCCACCCGCCGTTCGGCGAAGGCACTGTCAACTTCGACGAGTTGATCCCTCAGATTCTTGCCGCTGGTGCCGGTGATGACACATGGTGCATTGACCTGTGCTTCTGGCCTAATGCCGCCAAAGCCATCGCGTCATGCAAAGATTTTGCCGATGCTTTGAATGTGAAGCATTGTGCTGCGTAATTGGATTCCCCCACAGCCAACGAACCGCCGATCCTCTTTTGGATCGGCGGTTCTTGCTTGTGCCATGGAATCCACAAACAGAGACGCACTGACAGTGCGTCTCTACGGAGCCGCTTTTCCCTTG
>VMGQ01000085.1 GCA_007376635.1 Candidatus Peregrinibacteria bacterium Greene1014_49 | reverse complement strand
AAAGCTTCGAGAAGCGTCGGAACCAAGTGAAGCGCGAGTACGAAGATGCCAAAAAGCAATTGAAGGATAGCTCTGCGACACGCGCGCAGCTTGATGCGCTTGATAAAGAATTCGCCGACAAACTGGAGTCGCTGAAAAATAACCACCGTGACGCAGGAGAGGATCTGGAAAATCTCGCCATCGGGACGGTGCTCTCCGAACTCAAGTTCCGTGAAATGAACATGAAGTTCGGTCATGTGTTTCGGGCCGGCACCGGAGCGGAATCCCTGCGGGAGATCGTCATGAACATCGATCTCGATATACTCGTCGCTACCCTCGAGAAGGATCGCGAAAAGAGCAGTGGCCAGAAGCTCAAGAAGATCATGAAGCGCATCAAGCTCGTAAGTTCCCTCAAGAAGGCAGGCATCAAGGCCGAGTGGATGATCCTCACGCGCCTCGCCGTGATCCCGCCGGATTTGCGTCCAATGGTGCAGCTCGATGGAGGCCGCTTCGCTGCATCCGACTTAAACGATCTGTATCGCCGCGTGATCAACCGCAACAATCGTCTGAAGAAACTCATGAGCATCGGTGCTCCGGAAGTCATCTGCCGCAATGAGAAGCGCATGCTCCAGGAAGCGGTCGATACCCTCCTCAATAACTCTGCGAGAGCGGGAAAGACGCTCTTCACGGCAGGAGATCGGCGAAAGCTCCGGTCACTTTCAGACATGCTTAAAGGAAAGCAGGGTCGCTTCCGCCAGAACCTTCCGTCATCGTCGTCGGTCCGCATCTTCGCCTCAGCCAGTGTGGATTGCCGAAAGAAATGGCGATGAAGCTCTTTAAACCTTTTGTGATCGGCCACCTCATCCGAGATGAGCATGCCCATAACGTGAAGGGAGCAGAGAGAATCGTTCAGGACGGTGGCAAAGAGGTGTGGGACATCCTTGAAAAAGTGATTCAGGACAAGTACGTGCTGCTCAACCGTGCGCCGACTCTGCACCGCCTCGGTGTCCAGGCATTCAAGCCTCTTCTTATCGAAGGGCTCGCTATCCAGCTCCACCCGCTTGTGTGTGCCGCCTTCAACGCAGACTTCGACGGCGATCAGATGGCCGTGCACGTTCCTCTTTCCGATAAAGCACAGAAAGAGGCAAAAGAGCTCATGGCCGCATCCAATAACGTTCTCAAGCCCTCCGCCGGAGAACCGGTCATTAACCCCGTGCAAGACATGGTGCTCGGGTGCTACTTCCTCACACAGGTGCACGAGGGTCGACCCGGACAGGGGATGGTCTTCAGTAGTCCTGGGGAAGCATCGCTTGCGTATGATCATGGGTTCATTGACCTTCAATCCAAAATCAAGGTGCGTTACACACATCCGGATGGGGTTCGTGAAATGGTGGAAACTTCTGTTGGTCGTTTGAAGTTCCAAGAGATCGTTCCTCCTGCACTTGGTTTCCTGAATAGGACGATGAAGAAGAAGGAATTGAGCGATATCATTGCTCGTTCTCTGGATATCGTTGGACGTGAAGAGACGGTCGCGCTTGCCGACCGTATCAAGGATATCGGCTTCCACTACGCGACGAAGTCCGGCATTTCGATCTCACAATCCGATATCCGTATTCCCAAAGAGCGTGACAAGATTGTTGCCGAGGCCAGTGAAAAAGTACGGGTCATCAACAACTATTTCTGGAAAGGTCTCATCACAGCAGACGAACGCTACAGCCATGCCATCCGCACATGGTCGAAAGCTAAAAATGACGTCAGCGCGGTCATGGTCACAGACTTCCTCACGGTTCCCGAAAATCCGATCACGTACGTCATCGACTCGGGAGCACGTGGAAACTGGGGGCAAGTCACGCAGTTGGCCGGTATGAAAGGTCTCGTGGCAAATCCCTCCGGTCGCACCATCGAACTTCCGATCCAAAGCAACCTGAAAGACGGCTTCTCCGTCCTCGAGTTCTTCATCGCCACACACGGAGGACGCAAAGGAAAGTCCGATACTGCTCTGAAAACTGCCGAAGCCGGTTACCTCACGCGTCGTCTTGTGGACGCCGTCCAGGACATTGTCATCCGCGAGGACGATTGCGGCAGCAAGCAGTTCCACTTGGTGACGCGCGCAGACAGCGAGAAGATCGGAGAGAAGTTTGAAGTACGCATCTTCGGTCGCAGGCTCGCTGAGGATCTGGAAGTAGGAGGCGAAACGATTGCCAAGCGTAATGATGAGATCGATGCCCCAATGATGCTGCGTATCAAGGAAAAGAAAGTTGAAGGCGTCACACTGCGGTCTGTCATGACGTGTAAGACGCTCCGCGGTATTTGCCAAAAGTGTTACGGACGCGATCTTGGCGACAATAAGCCTGTCGAAATCGGTACCCCCGTCGGTATCATCGCTGCACAAAGTATCGGAGAGCCAGGAACACAGCTCACCATGCGTACCTTCCACATGGGAGGAGTCGCTGAAGGAGGGGACATCACCCAGGGTCTTACCCGGGTCGAAGAGCTCTTCGAAGCACGTACTCCCCGTACTCCTGCAATTCTCAGTGATATTTCCGGCCGTGTGAAAGTATCCCATGCTAGCGGACGAACGGTTGCCCATGTCATAGCTCAGGAGCGCGGTGAAGATCGCTACCTCATTCCTGCAGGATTCAAGATTACAGTAAAGAAAGGTCAGGAGGTTCGTGAGCGTACGGTCATCGCTAAATCTTCAACGGATAAATCCACAGTGAAGGCGCTTATTGCAGGCACTGTCACCGCGGGAGAAGGCGGCGAAGTCCGTATCCGTCATGATCAGATCCAGGAACGCAGCTATGAGTTTACCTCTCGCGAGACAATACTCGTGAAAAATGGTGAAGTGGTGGAGGCTGGACAGGCACTCAATGCCGGTCACTACAATCTCCACGAGTTGCTTGAAAAAAAGGGCGCGTATTCCGTACAGAATTACATTATCCAGGAAGTGCAGCACATCTACTCTTCGCAAGGACAAACCATCAATGACAAGCACCTCGAGATTATTGTCCGAAAAATGTTTTCCAAAGTCCGCATCATCGATGCCGGTGATACGACGCTTCTCCCCGCAGAGACCGCGGACATCGGCGAAGTCCTGCATCAGAATGATGGCCTTGGTAAGGGGAAGAGGTCAGCGACTTACGAACCACTCCTGCTTGGTATCACCCGCGCGGCGCTTGCGACCGATAGCTGGCTTGCCGGTGCCTCCTTCCAGGAGACCATTCGTGTGCTCGTCGAAGCTGCTACCACGCGCCGTGTTGATGCGCTTCAGGGGCTCAAGGAAAACGTGATCATCGGTCGGCTCATACCGACAGGCGAGGTCTACCGTAACCGCTTTGTCTCGGAGAACGCTGAAAAAGCCGCAAAAGCCGCAAAAGAAGCTGCCGCCTAAATGGTCTTTTCTCTTTACTCATCTCTCTGTTCTCTCTACTCTCCCCCCGCAATGCCTACCGTCAATCAGTTAATCCGCAAAGGCCGGAGTTCTAAGCGCCGCAAGAGCAAAGCTCCTGCGCTCCAGTACACTTGGAACGCGCTCAAAATGCGCGCAGTCCCTCTTCCGAAGGGCGCGCCCTTCAAGCGCGGCGTTTGCATCAAAGTGACGACCATGACCCCGAAGAAACCGAACTCCGCTCTGCGTAAAATCGCCCGCGTGCGACTCACAAATGGTCATGAAGTGAAGGCCTACATCATGGGAGAAGGTCACAACCTCCAGGAGCACTCCGTCGTTCTCGTCCGCGGTGGTCGTGTGAAAGATCTTCCGGGAGTCCGCTACCACATCGTCCGCGGCATCCTCGATACCGAAGGCGTTCGTGACCGCAAGCAAGGACGATCGCGCTACGGTGCCAAGAAGCCCAAAGCTGCCTAATACTTCTTTAGAACTCTATCCTCACCCGAAATTATCATGGCTAAGCCGATCAAAGCGTACATCCCCGAAGGTTCCGATCCTCAGATCGAGAAGTTCGTTTGCTGTCTGATGCGTGAAGGAAAAAAGTCCATCGCGCGCAGCGTATTTTGGGATGCAATGGAAGTGATCAAGACCCGCACGAAGGATGCACCGCTCGAAGTATTCTCGAAGGCTCTCTTGAACGTCACTCCGCTTGTTGAAGTCCGTCCCAAGCGCGTGGCAGGAGCCGTGTACCAAGTTCCCGTGGAAGTGACTCCCAAGCGCCAGATGGCGCTCTCTATTCGTTGGATTCTCGATGCTGCTCGTTCCCGCAAGGGTATGCCGATGGCACAGCGTCTCGCTTTGGAATTGCTCGATGCTTCCGCTGATCAGGGTGCTGCGTTTAAAAAGAAGCAGGATGTGCTGAAGATGGCACAGGCGAATAAGGCCTTTGCGCACCTTGCAAAATAGTTCTTCTCATGAAATTCTTCGCCTAAGAGCATTGCATGGGCTATTTCTCTTGCGTATAGTTTGCCGGAAGTACGGATGCCTTGGCATCCTCTACCAGGTGCTCGTTTT
>VMGQ01000084.1 GCA_007376635.1 Candidatus Peregrinibacteria bacterium Greene1014_49 | reverse complement strand
CCATTGCGGAAGATTCCTCACTGCTGCCTCCCGTAGGAGTATGGACCGTGTCTCAGTTCCATTCTGGCTGGTCGTCCTCTCAGACCAGCTACCCGTCATCGACTTGGTAAGCCATTACCTCACCAACTATCTGATAGGCCGCAGGCCCCTCCCGAACCGAAAAATCTTTCCTCTTGCGAGGTCATCCGGTATTAGTCCCGCTTTCGCGGGGTTATCCCTGAGTTCGGGGTAGGTACCAACGTGTTACTCAGCCGTCTGCCGTGGGTCTAAACCCACTCGACTTGCATGTGTTAGGCGCACCGCTAGCGTTCACTCTGAGCTAGGATCAAACTCTTCAAAATGAAGAGACTTTCTTCCGCGTAAACGCGGAAAGAAAGGAATAGTTCAAAATAATTTTTTATCTCTCCTGTCCGCCCGAAGGCGGAAGGAGTCACACTTCTCTACTCTGCGATGCTGTGAAGGAACTATCCTTCGCCGGTTCACACTAAGGAATCGGCCGCGCCATCACACCGGAGGCACAGCCACAAAGGAGTGAGGGCGGGTATAAAGGTCTTCCCCAACGCGAGTAGCGATGGAGAGCTGGAGGATTTTAGGCTTATAGGGAGTGGCGTCAAGCACGATTTGAAGCGATTTTCTGGGATCCAGTGCATTGCTTTAGTTAATTTTTCTTGTATAAGAATACGTACTGGAAAAGCAAATGCTGTCTGTGTGGACAGCTCCCAGCCGCTGTTCCAGTTTCCCCCCTACTGCCACGTCGTGGCAGTAGGGATTTTTTGCTACAATTCTGTAACCCATGGACAACCCCGGACCCTTCGTAAGAAAGGTCCGGGATATGGGGTTTCCCTACTCCCATGCGTACGGCGCTTTGTAGCGGAGAGTCGCGACTCTCCGCTACAAAGCTACAAACTATTTGCATTACTTGGTCTTATCAGACCAGAGAGTGCGCTCACCTTCGATGAGTCGTCCTTCGCCTTTGCAATCGACCATGCTCATCACTTTGTCTCTTTTGAGGAGGACAAATGGACTGGAGAGACGGAGTGCGCCAAAAAAGATCAATGGAATCCGGATCTTCATCGGGCGGCGTGCGGGGAGACGCGTAACCACTTCACTGTGCCAGAGGCCGAGAGCTCGAGTGAGTTCACGGTCGCCGGCGGCGAGATCATCGGCCACCCATTTGTAGAGCGCAACGCGACGAACATCGCCAGCAACGTCACGATCTACTTCTTGAAATGCCAGAGTACTTCGTTCGCACATAATGAGACTCCTTCAATCGAAACAGAGGGGTGAAACGGGAACGTGAAACAGTTACTACAGATACCGTACGGAGCAGGGAGGAAAAATCATTCGTAGGATTCAAGATCGCTCATTAGATGCATGTATTTGGTTGCCCCTTTCTTTGTCTGCCCGACAAAGAAAGGGGCGAAAGAAAACGCACCGCGCGCCAGAGCCCCTCCGCCGGCCGCAACACCCCCCGTGGCGCGCGGAGCCAACCCGACCTTGAATGTATTGAGAATGGTCTTTCCACCGTACTCGAGAGCGATGTTGTGAAAGAACAGGAACTACGGAAAACCACCCCTTCTGCTTTGGAGGGGTGCGCTGCGACTGACATCAGTCATTTAACTACGCATAGCCCTCCGTGATGCGTCCGTACGGACGAACATCGGGATGTAGGAGCACTTAAGCTGGAGGGCGAGGGTGATCATCTGCGAAGAGAATAATTGATTTATGTGTGTTGTCAATAAGACTTTCCGTCTCATTCTTTTTTCGACCATTGAAGGCTGACCCACGGAATCAGCACTAAAAACTTCATAAAATTCCACGGACCCAGAATTCCCGGAGAAAGTTTGCTGATGCCGGTGCGCGGGCCGTAGCTGATTGGAGTATAATAAATACGAGCACCACTGCGTCCGGCGAGAACCGTGAGGACGATATGCAGGGAAAAGCGTTTAGGATATTGACTGGTGAATCGTTCAATGAGGGATTTGCGTACGATCCGAAGGCCGGAATTGATGTCGGCGATTTGCTGGCGTGCGAAGAGTTGTCCCCAGCGACGGAGAAGTTCCCGAGCTAGATGATGCAGGGGCTTTCCCAGCTTCAATCCTTCGCGGCTACCCACAACCATGTCGGCATTGTTTTCTTGAAGCATCTTCCAAAGATGGGGGAGTTCTTCCGGACAGTACGTATCATCAGCATCAATCGTTGCAATCCATTCTCCTTTTGCTGCGTGAACTCCTGTCATAATCGCCGCGCCATTTCCCTCGTTATGCGGTTTGCGGATGATGTGGAGATTTGGAAGAGCGATTTTTTTAAGAATGCCCGGTGTGGCATCCGTACTTCCGTCATCCACGACGATGATTTCATCAGTCGTATCAAGAACAGCGTGCGCGCGGCGAATAATATCTTCGACGGCTCCTTCTTCGTTGAAGACGGGGATAACTAATGACAGCATAGGAGAAGAGTATATCGTTTATAGTCGTCCACTATGGAAGGCAGGGGAATATTCTGTTGTACGCAGAATGAACCCCCTCTCCCTAACCCTCCCCCACCCCACTTCGCCAAGGCTTCGAGGGGCAAGCTGGGGGAGGGGAAGATTTTGCTCGTGTTAAGGATGTACAGGATGTTTCTTCATCAATTCCTCTGCGACCGCAATCACTCGTTCCGTATTCTTTCCATCCAATAGTGCCCACTCGGTGCCGTGTTCTTTCTGAGCGCGGACATACGCATCGTAGAGATTTGCGTCGGTCAGGATATTTTTCATCAGAGGCAGGAATTTCTCGCGATCCCGAAGAACCGTTACTCCCGGAGCGTTGGCATAGAGCGGATATTGTAGATCGTAAAAGTCCACGACGATGCTTGGTTTATGAAGCGCGATTGCTTGGGCGACGGTGCTTGAGTAGGTGGCGACAAAGAGATCGCAAATGGGAAGCAGCTGATAGATACGTTCATCGTTGATATGCACTCCCGCATTATCTGTGAGCGGCTGATACCACGCGCGGTCGCTTTTGGGATGGAGGCTTATCAGCACGTACGCGCCGGTTGCCGCCATCGTCTGGAAGAGAAATTCCATCTCCTGCTTGTGGCGATCCCAGGAGAGGAGATCGTGCTCGGCGAGCTGCGGAACGGAGCAGAGGATCACTTTCATACTATCGGGAATTCCCAATACCTTGCGCTTCTCCGATGCGCGTACAGTGCGCAGCTGCTCCGCGATTGCGTCGAGCCCGGCTTTCCCTGTTACCACGAGCTTCTCCGGAGTCATCCCTTGATCAATCAAGTCTCTTTTTATTGCTTCGCTTTCCGCAGCCATCAATGCGGCGTAACCTCCGCCGATGATCCAGGGCTTTTTCGGCATCATTCCGAGGAACCACGCGGCAAGCCCTGTCCAGGCGGGATGGAAAAACATTGGCGTTCCTTTATGCACGCGTACCCATGATGGAAAGAAATGGCGGAGGATTTTTCGTGGCAGAGTATGCACTCCGTATTTCTCCTGAAACCTTCCAATGCGGAGACGTGGCTCTGCGGCAGCTTCTGGGAAGCTCATAGCAAAAGGCACAATCAAGCTTGGAATATTTCTCCGGTTCCCCTCGGCGATGAGCGCCGTTTCGATACCGACATTTCTGTCGCCGGCAACAATGATAAGGCGAATCTGTGGGTGTTTTGCAAATAATTTCCGGATGCGTACCTGTTCTGCATGCAACACTATAAGAGATCGGAAAAAAGAGGGGAGGAGACTGAACGCGTGTTTTTTTGGAGATGCGGAATTTTCGGGTGAAGTTG
>VMGQ01000083.1 GCA_007376635.1 Candidatus Peregrinibacteria bacterium Greene1014_49 | reverse complement strand
CTCATTCGTCGCCTCATTGAGAACCACGGGCTCATCCTTGCTTTCCATCAAGTGCAAGATCCGCCGGACAAGCTCCAGCACCGTCATCTGCAATTCATTGGAGAAATTGAAGGATGCCCCGACCAATGATCGGTCATGCGCCAGCGCTTCCGCAAGCACCATATATGCCGCAGCACCATCTTCGGCGTAGAAATAGTCGCGTATACTCTGCCCGTCAGATCGGAGAATGGGGCGCTCACCCCGCAACACTGAGCGGATGGTGCCCGGTACGATACGGTTCCAATTGAGGTCGCCTCCTCCGTAGAAGTTCCCACAGCGGGTGATAGCCACGGGCAGACCGAAGCTATGCGCATAGGATTGTGCGATGAGATCACCGCACGATTTACTCACATCATAAGGGTGCCGTCCTTCGAGGGGAGTACTCTCGGTGTAGGGAAGTTTCTCTTGATCGCCGTAGGCCTTATCGGAAGATGCAATAACAATCTGCTTGACCAGAGGGCTCCTGCGGCACGCTTCCAGCAGCACCCATGTCCCGCGGATATTTGACTCAAAAGTGGAGATGGGGTTGCGATTGGCAATGCCAACGATCGCCTGTGCCGCCAAGTGGAGAACAGTATCGATCTCGTACTCACCGAGTATGCGCTCCACCAATGCCTGATCACTCACATCTCCACGAACAATGGTGACGCGATCGCGCAGTGCACCACTCAACAACACCGACTGTGGCACCCAATCACGCACCAAACAGATCACCTGCGCTCCGGCTTCGAGAAGGCGAGTCACGAGCCATCCTCCGATGAGCCCGGTGCCACCGGTGACAAGCGTCTGTCTGTCCCGCCAAAAGAGTGATTCCTCAGTGCGCATGTGCGGCAGGGGTATTGTTCTCCCACACGGCCCATGTCGCCTCGCCGCGATCCCATAGTTCATTGAGGTGCAAATACTCGCGATACGTATCCATGGCGTAGAAGCATCCTTCATGCTTGTACGCGGCAATCTGCTGATCATGCACCAATCGCTTCAGTGGCTCTTCTTCCAGGGCACAAGTGTCGTTATCCTCAATATAGTCGAGCACTTTCCGCTCAAAAACGAAGAATCCCGCGCTCACCCAGCTATCCAGCCGCGGCTTCTCGGCAAAGGACAAAACATTTCCATCCTCGTCTACATCCAAAAGACCGAAACGGGAGCTGGGCCGAACGGCAGTGACCGTAGCCAATTTGCCGTGAGACCGGTGGAAATCTATCACTTTTCCTATATCCACATCACTGACTCCGTCGCCATAGGTCACCATAAATGTATCGCCCGTCATGTACTTTGCAGCCCGCTTCACGCGTGCCCCTGTAAAGGCATCAGCACCGGTGTTGGCCAGCACGACATTGAAATCCTGCTCCTCATGAGCATTCTGGTAGACAATGTGCTGCTGTTGCCCGAGGCGGATGGTGAAATCGTTATTGAAAGCTTCGTAGTTGAGAAAATACTCCTTGATCATGTTGCCCTTGTAGCCCAGGCACAGAATAAAGTCGCGGAATCCGTGATGCGCATAGAGCTTCATAATATGCCACAAAATCGGACGACCACCAACGTCCACGAGGGGCTTGGGGCGGAATTCACTCTCTTCACGCAAACGCGTGCCCTTTCCCCCGCAAAGGATGATTACATGCATCACTTCACAATATGAGTACCTGCCGGATAATGGTCAAGAGCTTTTGTGCTGTGATTGCAAAAAAATAGAAGACCAGAGAATCTCCAAAAACATGTTCGAGCCTGTTCCTTGAAGACTCCTTTAAGGAATGATCAGATACGCCACCCCCCCATCCTGATCATTAATCACCACTTGCAACCCTGAGTCAGGGTCATTGAGAAAATCCACAAATGCCTGCACCTTCTGATGAAGCGAACCATTGGGATCTCGCTCGATGGTCGAGGTATTCGTATCGAAGATGATGCTGCTAAAGCCGAGAGCTTTGAGACGTTTCGCTGTAAGCGCGCTGTCTCTCTCCTGGTAGAGACAATTGAAGATATCGAGCTGATGATCGACGAGCCCGATGACTTCAAGATTACGGGGAATAAAGTATGGAATGAACGTCCCCACACGATAGAGAAACGGTCTATCAGGCTTCGTGCGGTAGAGCTCGACAGCAATCTCTGCGATATCGTCATAGTGAGGGATAGTCCGTTCGCGCATTACCTCAGCAGACGCGCGTCCGATGGGATACTCCAAAAGATTGCGCTGCTGATCAAATTGCCAGAAACGGTGCGCGAAGTTGCTGAAAAGCGCGATGGCGATGAGTACCGAAACAAGGGATCTACTGAAAGCATCCGGTGCTCGCGCAACAAATGCTTCTATACCAAGCACGAGTCCGAGAAATACCCCTATGCCATACCACGGAACGCCGTTGGCCATAAACATCCACTCAAGCAGAAGGGAGAATGTGCTGATCGTCATCCACCGCAGCCACCGGCCGCGGCGACTCCAGAAGTACGGCAGAAGGAGTATCAGCGGGAACAGGAGAAGCGCTGGCATGGTCGTCACGTAGTAACCGGCACTGTCGAGATTGAGCACTGTGCGCCACGGCAACGTAAGGTAATGCCCCCAACCGATGTGATTCCCCCAGTAGCGGCCAAGCTCCTCCTCATGTCCGGTCTCGCCACATGCAGGATTCTTCGGATCCAGCTTCAGATCTTCCGGCATGACGCGATGCGGCCCGCTGAAGGCCGCAATGTCTCCTGTTCCATACAGATCAAGGAGCAGCGAGAGTTTGTTCGGGGCTCCGAAATCAATCCTGTGTGGAATGATAAATCCCCGCTGAATATTGTTATGCTCGATCCAGGGGAAGATGACGGCAAAGAATCCTAAAAGAAAAATACTGCTGGAAATGAGCACCTGCTTCCACCGGCTGCGCCCGAGCATTACACCAGTTCCGGTGAATGCAATACCCACGGACACAAACCCCAAGAAGAATCCTTTTGTCGTGATTTCGACCCCCTCCCCGAAGATCCTCTGCCCCACAGAGAGAAGATTCAGGCCTCCTTCTCCCGCTAAGACCACCACTGCAAAAGCGGCTGCGCCAATGGCAGCACTCCAATGGAGCATTACACCACCGATGATAATGAGGAGCGCTATCACCACCATGATCGCCGTCACCTTCATGCTGAAGGCAAATCCCGCAAAGACTCCCGCAAGCGCGACCCAGAGAAGTTGCTCGCGTAGCGGATGTCCTGATGATTCCTCCTCGGATTCTTGGGGCGGCAAAATCCCCAGAAAAAGACAAAATGTAGCGAGTGCGCCCATCGTGAATACGGCATTGTCGATCTTCATGTCGGCATACGAAAAATGCCCAACGAGCGGCAGCGAGTAATACAGAAGTGCCGAAAGGATTCCTCCGCGCTTTCCGAAGTAGCTGCGTCCAAATGCAAGAACCACACCTACGGCAAGCACCCCCTCAAGCCAGTTGATGACCATAGCGGATGTAGCACCAACGGCACTGCCGAAGCCGAAGAGGGAAAACCCGACTGCTGTGAGGTATTCCCATTGGAACGGCGCCATCGAATGGATGAAATGGCCGTAACTGACCAGAAGATTTGGACGATTCAAATAGCTTCCGAGGTCATCCCAGCCAATGGGAAATGGCCGGATGACTGTGAGAAAATTGAGCGCGAGATACGAAAGCAGGAGCCAGCTCAAAAGGATCGTCGGAGCCCACGGGGACAGATCCACCTGCCAGCGCTGAGATGTAAGTCTCTTCCACCAATGCAGAGCAGACCGGTAACCAAGGGCGGGAATGAGAATGAGGAGAGCCCAAATTGCCCCGGAGACGAAGAGATGTATGACGGCAAGAGACCACAAAGCCACGACCCACAACCCTGCTCCAAGGCCAGCTGAAATGACTGCATCCTGCAACGGCGTGATCTTTAGGCGCAGTGCCCTGAGCGCCATGTGACCCAGGATGAGAAGTTCGCTGAGAATGAAGAATGCCCAAATAATCTGCGAAAACACGCGTGTTATGAAGAACTTCTGCATGCAGAGCGTTGTCATGGAAAACACCTTTGCGCCATTGGTGAATGCACCGACTTGCCGGAGACATCCATTCTCTTGCAAGCGCGCGAAATTTTTCTGCAACTCCTCAAGCCCCTCTCCTTTGATATTGAGGTACACCTCGGGAAGCGGTTCGATCACTCTGCGCAAAGGCGCCTCGCCAATATCGCTGTAACTGAGCGTCGTAAAAAGCAGCCACACAGAGGCTATGAAAAACAGCACAATCCAGAGAGGAGAGAGCGTACATCGGAAACGGATGGTTCCGCTTTTGAGCGCAGACCGCCCGACAATAACAACAACCATCACGAGGGAAAGCACCGCATAGGACAAAAACGGAGCAGCACGTGCAATCGTCCGTAATAGCATGGGCACAAGCGTGTAGACGCCACGGCAGAGAAATCCGCCGGGATCGCATACAGCCTGCAAAGACTCGAGAACATCATTACTGAGATACACCGCGCCATGGACAGGCACGCCAAGATAGACAAGCGTCACAAAGACCCCCCAGAGAAGGAGACCTAAAAACAGAGCGATCGAAAGGATGCGGATGGTTTGCTGTCGCATAACGGAACGTAGTGTAATGGGAAAATGCGGAATGCGGAACCTTGCACACTTTTTCCTCACCACATCCAAAATCTACCGGAATACATTTTTCGGTGTGAACTGAAAGGAACTCTGGATGGCGGTCGTAGTGGTACTCGATCTGGTAAAACCAAAGGTAACGATGACATCGTCACGTTCATAGAAAACATAGGACCTATATATGGCATCAATATCGCTGTTGATCTGCACGTTGTGAACAACGTATCCATCCTCCTGGCGCGACTGGATGGTGTACTTTCCAGTTTCCGTAAAGCGGTCTATGGCGAAATCCAGAAGGCTTTCCTCTGGCTGCAAGCTCACGTACTGCCTCTGCAACACTTCGAGAGTGATGCCTTCCCGCTCATCGGGAGCGCTGTACGCAAAGACCCCGTCTCCCAATGTAGTGAAAGTTATGAACGAGCCATCATAAGGACTCACTGCAAGCCAATCACCAGGCAATTGCATGGAGAAAATACCATCGATGTCCTCGTATGTTTTCCAAGCACTATTCGTCGTATCCGGTGCATGGAATGACCCACTCATACGGAAGAGCATCTCCACCATCTCTCCACGCGTGATGAACTGCGCATTGCTGCGAACGGAGGCAGGCACGACCCCCCGCTCTGAGAGATACTTCACGTAGGGCTCGTACCATTGTTGCCCCGAAAGAGCGACGAAGTTGCGCGCCCCAACAACAGCAACACCGTTCTGCAATTGTGAAGTGCTTGCGATGATCTTCGCCGCTTCCACAAAATTGATCCGGCTCTCGGGGCGGAAACTTCCATCCGAGTATCCTTTAATGATATTGTGCTGCACGGCAACACAGAGGTACGAGGAATACCATGCGTCGCGACTTGCATCGGTAAAGGAGTAGATATGATTGGGATCGCACAATGTCACAGCAGGGGGCGTGAAAT
>VMGQ01000082.1 GCA_007376635.1 Candidatus Peregrinibacteria bacterium Greene1014_49 | reverse complement strand
CCTGCAGGCCGTAGCTTTAGCGAAGACCTGTGAGACACGACTTCCTCGAGAAATTTTGCCGAGCGATAGGTGATTTCCTGCACGGTAGGAGCGTAGCGGAATTGTGTAAGAAACCGCTACCCAGAGACCCATATTTCGGGGAAAAATGGCTTGAGAAAGGTGCGTTTGGGAATATTCTGCAATCATGAGACTCGCAATTACCAGAACGCTGGAGGTACATGCAACAAACGGCGAACTCTCTTCATTCCCCTGTGCCATAACGGAGATGCAAAATCGTGCAACGTCCTTCATCGCGGATGTAGTGGGTCATTCTTCGTCAAAAAAATGTTCAATCACGAAAGGCCCATATAGCATGACCATCTCTGGATCAGCAGAGGATCTGATGAGTATTGTAAATGTTTTGAGGCAAAAACATGGAGGCCTATATCGCCTGGAGAATACTTGGTGGATGACCGGCGTCTAATAGCGTTCAGGGGCGCAATGAATCAATCCACTCAATGAATTTCTCAAGAAATTCGGCGCGTGCTTTTCGCTGTTCGGGTGTAAGTCCTTCAATCAATTTCTCCTTCATCGTCCCGATATCCGCACCATCGAAGCGCTTTTCTAAGACATCCAATCCCACAAAAGATGTTGTCCCATTCCAATCTTTCGGAAGTGTCCTAAATCCGTAGCGTTGCAATTGCGGATCCCACGTCACATCCACGTCAATCCAAGAATCTCCTTCTCCTTTGAGCTGCACAAAATTATGACCGTGTTCCCACAAGTGATCTTTGAGGAGATCCCTAAGATGCGGCGGAAGATCGATCTTCTGTCGCTCCCACCGGAACGTGCTAACAACAGGGCGAAAGGGAATATCCAGCTCCTGCAAACACATCTGAAGCAATAAGTGTTTCCCCGTACACGTTCCTTTGTTCTTTGAAAGAACTTCGGCAACTGTTCGAGCTTCTCCCCAAGGAATCGCGGCGACGGCTTGAACCAGAGTGATCAACTGACCTTTGTCTTGAATGCCGTGATCACGAAGAAATTGAGAAATAGAAGCATCGGACATGCATACAACCGTAGCGGAGACCCGCGGGTCTCCGCTAGAAATCATTCCATCTCTTTCGGCACAGCAATGCCCATAATTTTCAGGCACAGCGGCGCGATATCTTTCAATCCCGTACATCCTTTCAAATCCTTCGCAGATTTGATTGCAGAAGAATGCACAAAGGTCTGGATGGGACTCGTCGTGTGACTGGGGTTGATCGTGACACCATCTTCGAGAAGCATGCACTCGGCATTCCCGTGATCCGCGGTGACAATCCAGTCGTAGCCGGCTGCTTCGAGAGCCGGAAGAAGTATGCTGAGGTTCCTATCAACTGTCTCGCACGCTTTCACCGCGGCGTCCAGCTTTCCTCCATGACCGACAAGATCAGGGTTGGCGTAATTCATGACGATCAGTCCGTATTTTCCGTCGCTAATGTTCTTGAGCACCGTCTCCGTGATTTTATCGGCACTCATTTCGGGGGCATCGGCAAAGTTTGCGACTTTGGGCGACTCCACCATCAGGCGATCTTCTCCTTTGTAGGGCTCATGCTCCTGCGCATTGAAAAAGAACGTCACGTGGGCAAATTTGTCGGTCTCTGCGACGCGCAATTGTTTGATACCGGCCTTCGAAACCACCGATCCCAGAGTGTTACTGATCTCCGGAGCCGGAAACGCCACAGGCAAATGATCGGAATACGGCCCCATGCACACCACATCGGTGACACGCACAGGACGTGGGAATTCCGCGAAATTTTCTTCCTCAAGTGCGCGCACAATCTGAATCATGCGGTCGCTGCGGAAGTTCACGCAGACAAGAACGTCCTTGCCCTTGATGGGTTGGAACTCCTTCATCTTGATCGGCCGAATGTAGTAATCCGTTTTTTGCTTGTCTGGGGCTGCGATGTACCACTGCTTGGCCGCCGCGCAGAAATCCTGAGTGTCTTCGGCAACACCTTCCGCAAGCAGGTCGTACGCGACCTTCGTGCGATCCTGATATTGCCGATCACGATCCATCGCGTAGTAGCGCCCGACAAGTGATGCGATTGTTCCAAGCTGCTCTTTGGAGATCTCTTGCTTCAGGAGATCGAAATCCGTGCAAAAGTACTGCTCAGGCATGTCGCGACCGTCACCGACAAGATGGAGAAAGACCTTCGCAACGCCTTTCTGCTTTGCGAGCTTCAGCATGGCATGCATGTGATCCAAGTGACTGTGCACGCCCCCGCTCGAAAAAAGTCCGAGAAGATGTAACGGCACGTTTTTGGCTTTCGCCCGTTTACAAGCCTCCACAAGAACAGGATTTTTAAAGAAATCCCCTTCGCGTATCGCACGGTTGATATTTTCCAGCGGCTGCCACACCACTCTCCCCGCACCCATGGTCAGATGTCCCGGCTCCGATGCCCCTTGCTGCCCTTCCGGAAGCCCCACGGCATTGCCGGAAGCCTGCATGAGGACATTGGGCACTTCACGCTCCATTCGAGCCACGGTCGGCATTTTGGCAAGTAGACGCGCATTTCCAGGCCCCGCAGGAGCTACTCCGAAGCCGTCAATGATCACGAGACAGAGGCGACGCATGGCGGAAACGTACCACTTGGGTCAAAATTGTGCTACAATACTCAGAAATGGAAATCACCCACATTTCCCGCAAGCGCTACACCCATACCATGATGTGGGCAGTGCTTCTTTCTTGCCTCGTCGTTGCCCTCGCAGCCACTCTCGGTCGTACGATGGCCAATATGAAGGCGGCACTGACGGATAAGCCCGATATTGCCGTGTACCTGCTTCTCAAGGATGAAGATGTATCGAGTTCCGTGCTGCTGCGGAGTACGGAAGATCAGCGGGATTATCTTGTGGAAACGAAAGAGGGTCCGAAGCTTGTAAAACTGAAGAAGGGAGAGAAAGAATGGTTTGTGG
This sequence comes from Candidatus Peregrinibacteria bacterium Greene1014_49, assembly GCA_007376635.1. Taxonomy (GTDB): domain Bacteria; phylum Patescibacteriota; class Gracilibacteria; order Peribacterales; family Peribacteraceae; genus 2-12-FULL-55-11. The sequence continues at coordinate 1,577 of VMGQ01000082.1, read as the reverse complement.
CAAGTGAGGAGAGGATGCACGAATAAAGATCCTCACGACGCGTGCTTTTTTGTTGTAAGAACAAGAAACGGAAAGACGATGATTGCCATGCAGATTCTTCCGATGCGCTGTGGTTGCAGCATGAGCCTCCACAGCCACTCCAACCCAAGTGACCGCATCCACTTCGGTGCACGCCGAATGTTTCCCGCAAGAAAATCAAATGTCCCTCCTACACCAATCGCAACACGAATATTTGGCATGCCAGACAAATGCTTCGCAATCCACAAATCCTGCACGGGTGCTCCGTAGGCAACTAGTAGTAATTTTGCAGCAGAAATATTCACTCGATGAATAATTTCCTGAGCATCCTCTTCCTGCGGCGACCCCTCATACATTCCGATAATTCTCAATTCTCCATTCCCTGCCCCTCGTAGCTTTAGCGAAGTGGGGTCCATTCTCAATTTCTGCGCTGCCTTCTCCGCAACTCCATTCCTCCCCCCCAAAAGAAACACTGGCACATCAGCAGATAATGTCGCACATAATCGTTCTACGAAATCCACTCCACTCACACGCTCCGGAAGTCTCTGCCCTTGTCTACGAGCTGCCCATAAGAGCCCTGCGCTGTCGGGAAGATTCAGCATAGACTTCTGCAATACTTCTTTGAATGCAGGATTGCGATGCGCCTCGACGAGCATTTCACTATTGGGCGTCATCACATGACACTGCACCGATCTCTGCAGCATTTCCTGCACACGTCGCACCGCCTCCTCCATCGTAACGGGATCAATCGGAATGCCGAGAATATGCACTCGCTCCATACGCCAATCCTAACCTCCACTGTCTATTGCATTCACTCACCGACACGAGGAAAATTCAAGAAATGGATCGTCTCCCCCAAAACGCCATCACGCTTGCCGCCTATCTCGGTGGAGTGGCTACTATTCTCGTGTTGCAGGCAATCCAACCGAAGACGCAGGTAGTGGTAATGCCAGGCACGGCAAATATTCTTGCACGTCCTCCCACAACCGTAGAACAACCCTTCGACGCGGCTCAGGGCAAGCAGCAACCCAACCAACCATCTGTTGAACAGCCAACCCCGCAACCTGCTCAACCGACCCAGCCCCAGCCCGAAGTCACCACCGTCCCGTCCTGCCGCAAGGATGAAGATTGCATGAGTTCTACTGCCATTTGTGCGCTCCAATATCACATCTGCCAGGAACTCTACAATCCAACGTGTGCTTGCAGCCAGCCACAAGTCCTCCTCTGTACGGACGCCGCAAAGCGCTCGAAACACACGTTCTGTCCAGGAGGATGTGAGGGGTCACGGTGCCTCTAACAATCTCTGGATTCTGGTATCCTCATGGCGATGCCGCGCTTTTCTTTGTTCATCGGATCTCTTGTTGTGCTTTTCCTAACCTCTTGCACTCTCCCCGTTTCGCCATCTCCGCAAATTCCTCAACCCTTCGATAACGCTCAGGACAGGCCTCCACAAACTGGCGATGTTCTAGAACTGGAAAGCCGCGGTGAAGCTCCTGCTGAGGAACAAGTGCTTGAACCCGAAAGTGTCACCGGCTCACTTCTTCCAGAGCGCCTCCTCT
>VMGQ01000081.1 GCA_007376635.1 Candidatus Peregrinibacteria bacterium Greene1014_49 | reverse complement strand
CGGCACCCGCAGAAATGGCTGCACTGGAGTTTTGAGAACTATTATTGGCAGAAGCTTGTGAGGATCCTGGTGTGGGACATGTTGGCGGACACTCTGCATCCGGATCCCAACACTTCCAACCGGAGCCGGGGCAGCAGAGAGGTTGACCCGATCCGCACGAGGGCTTCGAACCACAGAGTGTCGCGGCGGAGGATGCGGCGGAGGATGCCTTGCCACATACACAATTAAGCTGTACATGAATATAGGCCAAATATGCTGTATGTCCATACGCCGTTTGAACCCCGGTCACTCGAAAAAGTGCTGAATGATTACCAGGATTTAAGACTGGAAATACCCCCCAAGCTCCACCATCAATCCGAGGGGTCAATATGCCAATAGCAGGTTTATTGGAAAATAACGAGCAAGTCTGACCATCTGGAACAGTGAATGAAAATGTTGTATCCACTGGGGGGCAACCGTTTATCTGTGAGCAATCGACATTGATATAGCCAATGGAGAGAGCGGGCCCAATTTTATCCCCAGGAGTACAAGAAGAGCTTGCCGATCCCGCCGATCCCTGTGATTCGGTCGTGCCATTCGTATCCGGATCCCAACACATCCATGTGTCATTTTTGCAACAGAACGGATAGGCATTGCCCGTGCAACTGGGCTGAGAGCCTGTGCATCCTGAGGATGCGGCAGACGAAGCCGGAGCGGAGGACTGTTCCTGTCCACAACTCGGAGGACATTCTGTTGCGGAATTCCAGCACTTCCATGCGCCACTCGGACAGCAAACCGTCTTATTACTTCCACAATTGGGCCTATCTCCTGCACTACATGCGACATCAACCGAACTCGCTGCGGAAGAAGATGCAGGGGCACTCGAGGATTGTGGAGCAGAAGACGATGCAGGAGCACTCGAAGATTGTGGAGCAGAAGACGATGCAGGGGCACTGGATGAAGCAGGCGCACTGGAGGAAGTGGGTGTACTGGATGATGCTGGAGCGCTGGAGGAAGCGGGTTTGCTGGAAGACTTAGCACTGGAGGAAGCGGGTTTACTGGAAGAACTTTTTGAGGATGAAGCCACACTCGAAGATTTCGACGATGACTTGCTGGAAGACTTAGCACTGGATGAAGCGGGTTTGCTGGAAGAACTTTTTGAGGATGAAGCCACACTCGAAGATTTCGACGATGACTTGCTGGAAGATTTAGCGCTGGAAGAACGTGCCGAAGAAGATGGCGGACACGGGGAGGGCAGCGTGCAAAGAAACACCTTTTGTGTGTAGTACCCCGAGTGAGGTGTCAGGCCATCCAGAACACGGAAGTGCAGTGTATCGACGCCGACATCATCGACAGGAGCAGTGAATGACGCACCATTGATCACCGGCTCCCCTCCCAACTGATTTCTGTAGCGGTTTTTGAGGACATTGATGTAGTCCGGAATGATGGACGCCAAATGCGGCGGATCCCAGGGGAAGTTGTTGGTCGCACCGGGACAGAGCTGCCCGTTTGCAAGCAACGTCGATAGCGGCGTCACGTCTCCGTCATCCTCACAGAGAGCATCCGAACTGTAGAATTCCGTGAAATACGAAGGCCTGGGAATGGTCTGTTCCAATGCACAGTTGATGACGACACCGCCACAAGAGGCAGCCGATACACCACTGGAGGAAACGGGCGGACGGGAAGAGCGCGGTGCAGAGGAAGACGTACAAGGGCAATCCATGGAGAATGTAAAATTCGGATGAATGATTCCTTCACCGCTTCGTGGCCGGATTTCGATGGAGATGGTATGTGCACCCGCCGTGGCAATAGTCGCGGGACCCCAGTCATAGTCCTCCGTACAACTAACGTTCGTGTTGCCTCCACCATTGATATACGCAGTATGGGGATTGGCAAATCCTTCAGGATTGGAAAACCGCACGGTTGCTATTCCCCCTATTCCTGCAAAATGAGCAGAGACTCTGCATCCGGCACGTGGCGTGGTGTAGGACAGTGTTGCCGTGCGCGTACCGCAGACAACGGAATTGATGGTCCCAGGATTTCCCCCACAATCTTTCTTCCCAAACTCCTGACACTTGGTGCTGTAGATACCCACGACCCGAGAAGGAATGGGGGTACAGGATGCTTGTGCAGTGAGCGTTCTGCTATCGGTTTCCCATGTAAATACACTTGCGACAAAGCGCCCGGTATCGGCAACGCCTTTTGTGAGTACACGCCAGATACGTGCAAAGAGCGAAGGGCGCTCAGGAGAAAATTCCCCTGCACTCGCAACAACCGTACCACTATCATCCGGATCCCAACATGCCCACTGCCCAGTCTCGCAGCAGTAGGCAAAGGCATTACCAGAGCAGCTTGGCTGGCTTCCACTGCATCCCGATGATGTAGAACTTACAGAACTGTTATTGCTTGAAACAGAACCCTGGTTTGGTGCGGCGCTGTGGCCGCTCTGATTTGATCCCGCGCTTCCCTGAGAAAATTGATCACCCAAGGTACAACAGCAGGCAGCTGGTGCCCCCACCCCCAGAGCGCAATCGCCACCGCATGTTCCACCATCACCTGTGCAAAAATTGACCTCGGTACATGCCGTCCCCTGCGAGCATTGATTCGCATTGGAGTGTGCGGAACTCTGCGATCCAGCGGAACCAGATTTCGCGGAAGATGCTTTCTGACACTGCGATGCCCCTGTCGTCACATTCTGGCACGCCCAAGCGCCGTTACTGCAGCACTCCGCAGCACCAATAAAACAATGCGGCTTTGAACCCCAGAACCGCTCGCCGGAGCGGAGTTGGATCCCTCATCGCACGCGGATCCTTCCGGTTCGCACGTGGGGGCAATATCTCCTGCCACAAACGTACAGACTGCGTTGACACAACGCAGGGTGCATCCTATTCCTTCGGCACAATGTCCACCGCTTGATGCACCCGCAGCACTCGAAGACGCCGCTGCTTCTTTTGTGCAATTGCCGGTGCATCCGTCACCATCCGTGCGGTTACCGTCATCGCACTCTTCGGAGCCTTCCACCGTTCCATTGCCGCATCGCGCCGCAGGAGCGGAGCTGGAGGCGGGAGCAGAAGAATTACCCTGATTCGGCGCAGTACAGGTCTTCTGGCCTTGAGCGCCAGAACAGGTATTCCCCCCACAACATGTCGTTTCCCCCGGCACAGGTTCCCCTCCCACTTCATCACAACATTGCACGCCGCACATTTGCCCGAGCTCCTTACAGATCGCACAGGACGGTTGACCTCCGCATGCTCCTCCCCCTGTGCCGCCAGAGTTTCCCTGAGTACCATTCGTACTGCATATTTTCGGGCTAGTACCGTTGCAACCAAGTCCGGAGCAACATTCTGTAGTCGTAATGACCCCCGCCGCCGAGCAGCAGGACTCACCGCAAATACTTCCCTGCATCTTACAGCTGCCACATGCAGGAAATGTACTACAGCTAGGCCCTCCGCCACCTCCAGCGGTGCATTGCCCCGTCAACGTCTGACAAACATCATTTGGAGGGCATGTACACGTGACATTGCATGTATACAGTTGGCCATACATGCAGTTTGGAAGCGATTGCCCCTGCAAAAAATGCTGCGCCCCCGGCCACCATGCGACATAAGCAGAAACCCCGAGTGTGAGGAGTAATCCGCCGATCATGAGGAGTCGAGTTCTCGATGCAGCCATCTTGAAGAGAAGAGTACCAAGATTTGGCGTATTCTTCCGGCAAAACACACAACAGAGATTGACTGATGCAATTTTTCTGATCGCCTACTTTTCAAGCATCTTCAATCTCTGCTCAATCTTCCGAAGTTTTTCCACATTGGCCTTCTGTTTTTCTCGCTCGGCGGCAATGACTTTCTCTGGAGCATGTGCGGTAAAGTCTGCATTCTGCAATTTTGCGTCGATGCCCTGCAAGAAGCACTCGATCTCTTCCTTCTCTTTCTGCAATTTCTTCCGCTCAGCTACGACATCAATGAGTCCTTCAAGTGGAACATGCACTTCAATGTCGCTGAGAAAAACGCTCGCGGCGTTTTTGTGCGGTTTCGCATCGGTTTCGAATGTGAGATTTTCGATTTTCCCGAGCCTGCGAATGTGTGCCTCCTGTGATTCCAGAAGATCCATCCATTTCTGCGTATGGATGATTGCGGCAATCTCTTTGCCAGGCTCAATCCCCTGCTCGCTGCGTATCTTGCGCACTGCCTGGATAACCGAAATAAGCTGTAGGAACGCTTCTTCGGCTTCCACATCAATCAATTCCTTCTTCACTTCCGGCCATGATTTCGAAATAAGGAGCCCCGCATCATCGGATTTCACATGAGACCAGAGTTCTTCGGTGACAAACGGACAATACGGATGCAGAAGTTGCAGAATTTTCCGCAGCGTATGCGTCAGCACCGCGCAATTAGCATTGCCCTTGCTGAGTTCCAGATACCAGTCACAGAAATCGTCCCACACGAAACTGTAGAGCGTGTCTCCTGCTTCACTGAGGCGGTACTCAGTCAATCCGTCCGTTACTTTTTTCGTGACCGCTTGCAGCTTTGAAAGCATCGCACGATCAGCGAGGGAAAGTTCGGATGTTTTTGGAAGCTTCGTAATGGTTTTGGGATCGATTTTTGCTTCTTCACATTGCATCAGCACAAACCGCGACGCATTCCAGAGCTTGTTCACGAAATTTCTGTATCCCGCGATCTTCTCTTCGTAGAGCCGTGAATCGGCACCCGGACTTTGTCCGACAATCATGGAAAGTCGTAATGCGTCCGCTCCGTACTTCGGAATGATATCGAGCGGATCGATCATGGTCTCGGGATGCGACTTGCTCATTTTTTTGCCATCGCGTGTGCGGATCATGCCGTGAAGATAGACGGTCTTAAAGGGAATCTGTCCTGTCGTATACGTCGTCATCAAGATCATGCGGGCAACCCAGAAGAACAGGATGTCATAGCCTGTCTCCATCACGCTCGTCGGATGGAAGGTCTGGAAATCCGGGCTCTGTTTCAAAATTTCTTCCAGCGATAATGATGGGTCTGCCGCTTTCTTTGGATCGATCAGCGTCGACCACGTCCACAGAGCCGAAGAGAACCAGGTATCGAGGGTGTCGGTGTCTTGTTCCCAGCCTTGTCCCTTGGGAGCTACGGGATCGACACATGTTTCATCATCCTTGTACCAGACCGGCACCCTGTGCCCCCACCAAATCTGGCGCGAGATGCACCAGTCGCGGAGATTATCGATCCAGTGGAAATAGGTTTTCTCAAAACGATCCGGGATGATGGCGATATCACCGTGATGCACAACCGAATGCATGATCTGCTTGAGACTCATGGTCTCTCCTTTCCAGGGGACGACTTCCTTATTCACGTCGATGAACCACTGCAACTTGATCTGCGGCTCAATGGCACCTCCTCCGCGCTGCGAAACGGCTTTGTTGTGCACGTAGTTCTCGTCAACCTTCGTCAGAAGCCCTTTGCTCTTGAGCTTTTCCACGATGAGCGGTCGCGCATCATCGATCTTCATGCCGTAAAATTCACCGGCGACCGGCAGAAGCTTCCCATCAAACCCGATGATTTGTTCTTTTTCGAGACCGTGCTTCTCGGCGATGGCAAAGTCCGTGTGGTCGTGCCACGGAGTGATGGTCATCACACCCGTACCGAACTCCGGATCGATGGAGGCATCTTTGATGACCGTTGCCCGCACCGGTCCGTTGATCCACTCAGCATCGAAGGTTTCTCCATGCTTGTACTTGGCATAACGCTTGTCTTCCGGGTGCATGACGACGTACTTATCACCGAACTTCGTTTCGGGGCGAGCAGTCGCAATCTGAAAAGGACCGTACTGGAACGTATAGAAGGCGCTCTTTTCCTCCTTGTATTCCACTTCGTCGTCGGAAACCGTCGTCTGCAGCTTCGGGTCCCAGTTCACGATGCGATGTCCGCGGTAGATGAGACCATCCTTATACATGCGGCAGAACACTTCGTTCACGCAGCGGTTCAGTGCCGGCTCGAAGGTGTAGCGCTCCCTGAACCAGTCGCACGAAGAACCCATTTTGCGCACCTGCGAACGGATCGTCGCTTTGCTCTTTTCGACAAATTCCGCGATGGCAGCAATCAGTTTCTCTCTCCCAAGCTCCTTGCGCGGGTCTTTCATGCCCTTATCCTTGAGCTGCTTGATCACCACGTTCTCGGTCGCAATTGCCGCGTGATCCGTCCCGGGAATCCAAAGCGTCTTCTTCCCACGCATACGCTCAAACCGGATGAAGATGTCTTCGAGTGCAAGCATCACCGCATGCCCCAGATGCAGCTGCCCTGTGGCATTCGGCGGCGGCATGGAGATCGTGAACGGCTCCCCTTTTGGATCGCAGCTTTCCGGACGAAACGCCCCGGACTCCTCCCATCTCTTATAGATGGCATCTTCGACAGCCTTTGGATCGTATGTCTTGGGTAACACACTGAGAGCTTATAGGTTTTAGGTGTCTGCTGAAAATGCCTTATGTGCTACATCTCCGGGCTCCTCCATCCCCCCGGCCCCTTCCTCCACCCACCTTCGCCAAGGCTTCGGTGGGCGGGCGGGAGGAAGGGGAGCTCTGTTCCACAAGTAAACAAGCTGGATCTTTCCTTGTGGCATGCAAACAAAACAACACACATTCCCCTCCTCCTGTGGAGGAGTGTCCATGATCGTGAGATAGGATGAGAACTTCCATCCTCTTCCCCTTTCTCTGATGGCCACATCCATCTTTCGGGAAAACTTTCCAGCTGTGGTGG
>VMGQ01000080.1 GCA_007376635.1 Candidatus Peregrinibacteria bacterium Greene1014_49 | reverse complement strand
GTATAGCTGCTCCCATCTGGAAAGAGATTCTTACGCGCGCCCATAAGTCTATCGAGAATCCACCGACAATATTTCCCGTTCCCGAAGGCATCGTGCAGCCGCAGGTATCGTTGCTCTCCGGAGAGCTTGCCACTGAGCGCACGCCAGTAGAGCTCCGCCGCGCGGATATATTTCTTGCCGAACATGCGCCAAAACTACCCGATCCTGCCTGTGTGCACGTAACGGTAGATAAAGTAACAGGATTACTTGCATCCGATAGTTGCCCAGAGGAAGCACAAGAGGAGGGGAGTTTTCTCATCCTCACAAGCGTCCTTGCTGAGCGGTTCCCCGATTGGCAGAAGTCCCTCGATGTGTGGGGGCAACAGCAAGTGGCGCTCTATAAAGCCACACCCGATCACTCCGGCTCATTGCTCCCATTGCCCGTGGCTCCTACAGAATCCTGCGACCCTGCACTCACTCCTGGACGCCTGGAAAAGCCCGAGCTTACCGTGCTCTATCCTCGTGACAGCGGTATTGCGACCTATCCATCTCTCAAGCCTGCCATCGATTTTTCGGTCGGCTCCACGGTTCGCGAAGTGGAGTATCTCATCGACGGGAAGTCCGTGGAAAAAGTCACCGCGGAACCATGGGATCCTCCTCTGCGTGTTCCACGGTCTGTAAAAGAAGAAGGAAGCCACACACTCGAAGTGCGGCTCACGGACGAGTACTACAACGTTGTCAAAGAATCCGTGCAGTTCAGATTCGAAAAGGATTCCGATGCCCCGTCTGTAGAGCTCACATCTCCGGTGGATGGCGCATCGATCCCGTCGGGTGCCGATATCACGCTGCGTGCCACGGCGAAGGACGGCGGTGGCATCAAAGTCGTGCAGTTCTTCCTCAACGAGCGCCTTTTGAGCAATGACGCACAAGAACCCTATGAGCTCAATTACCCAGGAGACCTGCGTCCGGGGGATTACACGCTCTCGGTCAAGGCGACGGACTTTGCGGGAAATACGGGGGAGGATGCAGTGGAGCTGATGGTGGTGCCGTAATGCATATCCAGATACGATCAAGCCCGCTGTCTGAGACAGCGGGCCGGATCCTCTTTTCATCGTTTGAGTTCTCTGCAAGCAGCTCGAGTTGCAAACCCTCCTCCAATGGTCAAGAGGAGCATGATCACCAGGATGGGTATTAACCAAATGTCAAAAACCCCAAACTCTTTCCAGTGATTGTATTCGCTCCATGCGAGTCCAATCGTTATTGCTCCCGTGCTTGCGGTAAAACTTCCGCAAAAAATCAACAGGCTGAAGATGGGTACATCGACGAATAATGCGAGGACTCCTCCTACGAATGTTGTTGCAAATACCGGAAATGCAACACACGTCACGAACGATGCCATCGAAGGTGGGGGATCCTGACTCGCTGCCCACCTGCACATAAGCCAGATGGACACTGCATTGACTGCCACAACGATGCTAAGAATGAACAGATTGCCGCGCTTGTTTTGCATGGCAGTCTCCTTCTGAAAGAGGATCTTGCTCACACCGGAGTGGTATGGGCTAATATTATTATGATTTAATTAATAATTAATGTCAATAAATCGATTATATCAACTATAATTCTTCAAACAGCCATTTCAGAAACATAATACTATAGTTTATTTACTATCTCTTCCGCAATCTCTGCATTCGTATGCACCTCCGACACGTCATCATCTTGTTCGATAATTTCAATAAATGTCTGTAGCTGCTTTGCCGTTTCCACATCATTGATCACGGTTTTCTGATTGGGGATAAAGGAGAGCCCGGCTGAAAGGATCTCGCACCCCGCGGATTTGAGAAGATCACGGATCGGCATCCAGTGCGCGGGGTCTGTGACGACATCAATTGTTTCACCCGTCGCATCAATATCTTCAGCTCCAGTATCAATCAATTGGAGTTCCAAATTTTCTGCAATTTGCAATGTTCCATCGGCCTTCTTTGCGATAACGACTCCCTTCCGCCCAAACATCCACTGCACCGATCCCAGTTCCGTCCATCGCCCACCGTGCTTTTCTATCGCAGAGCGGATGTTACCAATCGTCCGGTTTTTGTTATCCGTCAGACATTCAATCAGGCATGCGCTGCCGCCGGGCCCCATTGCGGCATAGAGTATTTCGGTCATCGCATCTCCCTGAAGAGCGCCAGTGCCTTTTTTGATTGCACGCTCAATATTGGCATTGGGAACGCTATCCATCTTTGCGTTCTCCATTGCATGCTTCAGTGCGTTATTACTGAAGGGATCTGTACCACCCGTTCGTGCTGCCATTTCAATGAGCCTCGCATGGCGCGTGTACACCTTGCCGCGCTTGGTATCCTGCGCGCCTTTACGAATGCGGATATTTGCCCACTTACTATGTCCGGACATAGATGCTTTGGTAAGTTTTACTTTCTATAGGCAAGCATGGCCATGAACCGTGCACGCTCAATGGAGAGCCTGAGCATTTTCTGGTGCTGGAGACACGTTCCCGAGAGGTAGCGCTTACGGATATTGCCGAAGTAATCGACATGCGTCTTCAAGAGGGGATAGTCTTTCCAGTCGATGTACTGCGTCTCTTTCTCGCAGAACGCGCACTTCTTACTTCTCAGATCCTGCCGGCGCTTTTGGGGTTGCTGTTGCTGGTATGCCATTAGATTTCGATGGAATCTTCGGAAATAAGCTTATCAAGTTTCTTACCGATTTCTTCTTTACTCACCACTTCGGTCGGCGCTTCGGCCTTCGCAGTCTTTTCACGCTTCACTTGCCGCTTGGCTTTATCCGCAATACTCTTCTGGATCTCTTCCTCACGCTCACGCTTGGTCTTTTCTCCTGCACTCTCGCGTTCCTTGAGCCACTGCTCATAGGTCTCTGAGTATTTTACGATGCGGTATCCCTTCGGCGGCGTCACGATGATATGCCTCAGCATCCCTGGGACAATCCGGAGAGCAGTATCCATTTCGCGGATCTTCGCTGGATCCATCTCCTGGTGGTAGATGATGAAGTTTCCTTCATTGCTGCCTTTGATCGTATAGGCAAGGCCGCGCTGTCCCCACACATCCTTGCTCACTTCTCTGGCTCCTGCTTCCTTGAAGATGCTCTCGATTTCCTTGATCGCCACCTGCTCCTCCTTTTGACCCATCGGATACGGCAGAAGAACCGCGATCTCATAGATGCGGACATCAGCTTCATCTTCGAGTAATTCAGGCGTTGCTGTAGAGGTCTGAGGATTCATGGGCGACTTGTGGGTAAACCCGATTCCCTAAAGGGAATGGGGAAATCGCGGGGAGACTCTAAAGACAGAGAGAAGTTCCGGTCAAGCGGTTTCTTACAATAATGGAGCCGTCGACGGGGATTGAACCCGTGACCCCGTCCTTACCATGGACGTGCTCTACCACTGAGCTACGACGGCTTGTTGTGAGGAAAAGGATCGGAGGCTCTACAGAGCATATCCTGCCCACCGAAGCTCGCTGAGCGAAGGAGGGAGCTACGACGGTTTAAGCGCAGGGAGCCTACAAGCTTTGCGATATCTGCTACAAGTTATTCACCCACTGTTTCCATCCAACTCTGCACATCTTTCCCTATCCTTATCCGCATCGCATTCTTCAGCGCATGCAATCCGAGCAGCGCACACTTCACTCTCCTCGGGCCGATTGGCACCCCAAGAAGTTCATACATTTCCTTTGGTGTGAGTGCATCAATCTCCTGAATAGTTTTATCTTTCAGCTCTTCGCTCAGTAAAGACATCGCTGCCTGCGAGATGGCGCATCCCGTTCCATCCCAGGATATTTCAAGTATTCGATTATCGTTGATATTCAAAGAGATGGATATTTCATCGCCACAGGAAAGGTTGGCTTCGATATGCGAAACGAGATATTGCAAATCCGGCGCAAGTTTTTGCTTATTCCGCGGATGCCGGTAATGGTCGAGGATGTTTTCGGCGTACAGATCCATTGGATTAGGGGTGCAATTTTTTCTGCGCTTCAACAATCGCCTGCATTTCGGTCAGATCGTGGGGGTGGACGCCGTCGAGGGTGAAGGAAATGCAACCATGGACGATTTGCGATTTACGATTTACGATTTGCGATTGTCCGAGAATATGAAGATTGGGAATTTGTTGCAGATTGCAGATTGCAGATTGCAGAAGTTCTTGTTCGTGAGCTTGAATATCATTCCACGAAAATTGCTTCAGCCATTCAATAGCGGCAGCGAGTCCCACAGCCTCCGCGATCGGCGGCGTGCCCGCTTCGAATTTTGCGGGGAGATCAGCGGGGGTAAATCCATCCGTACGGACTTCGCGGATCATCATGCCGCCCCCGAGGAAGGGGGGCATATTTTCGAGTATTTTCCGCTTGCCGTAGAGCACCCCGATGCCCGTAGATCCGTAGAGTTTGTGACCGGAGAATGCGAGGAAATCACAGTCGAGTTCCTGCACGTCGAGTGGCATGTGAGCGATGGCTTGCGCGGCATCCAAAAGCACCAAGGCTCCAGCGTCATGTGCCATGGAAATTATTTTTTGGAGATCCGGCGCTACTCCAAGCACATTACTGAGAGCGGTGATTGCCACGAGTTTCACGCGCCCGATTTTGAGATGCCTCTCCAAATCTTCCATGCGCGGAATGCCATTCTCATCGATATCCATCCAGAGGACATCGATGCCTTTACTGTTCTTCAGCTGTAACCACGGGACGATGTTGCTGTGGTGCTCAAGCATCGAAACAACAATCGATTCACCCTCTTGCAGGTGCATCTCTCCCCAGCTCCGTGTAACGAGATTGATCGCTTCAGTACAGCTTTTAGTGAAAATGATTTCATCGGAATATTTTGCATGGATGAATCCTTGTATCGTTGAACGTGCGGACTCATACGCAATCGTGCTTTCTTCCGCGCGCGCATGCATGCCTCTGTGGACATTGGACCGGGAAGACTGTTCCCACTTCTGCATCTCTTCGAGCACGGCATCAGGGATCTGCGCCATTGCGGCGGAGTCGAGATAGACGGGCGGCGGGGAAGCACGGAGAAAGGGGAATTGCCTGCGAATAGTATCGATAGAGAGCGGCACGAATGAATTATGAATGCGAAATTCGGAATTCGGAATGATTTTCCCTATGG
>VMGQ01000079.1 GCA_007376635.1 Candidatus Peregrinibacteria bacterium Greene1014_49 | reverse complement strand
CGGACATGGAAATGGGGGGAATGATTACGGAAGTAAACTCTTAAACCACGTACCAACGCTGTGTAACGCCTTCTTCATCTGCACACCTCCGGCACGACCGAAGCGGTCTCCTTCGCGCATGCCCCATATAAGGGTACCGAGACTTGTGGCGTAGGCCGGATCATCCACTTTCTCGACAACGCCACCGATATCGACCGGAAATCCCATCTGCACGGGAAGTCCAAGAGTATCGCGTGCAAGATCGAGAACACCGGGAGCCTTCACTGCAGCACCGGTGAGCAGAGCTCCAGCCGGAAGCATCCCACTCCTGCCGATCAACTTCAGCTGCTCTTTCACGAGCGAGAAAATTTCGAAGTACCGAGCCTGCATGATCTCGGCCATGTAGCGCTTGCTCACCGTTTGTGTATCGACCTTGCTTACAGAAGAGAGATCGATCATCTCGCGCTCAGCAATCTCTTGAGGGAGTACCGATCCGAATTCGATCTTGATCTTCTCTGCGGTGTCGATGGAAGTACGAAGACCGATGGCAATGTCATTCGTCACGCTCTCTCCTCCAATGGGAATACAAACGGAGTGAAGAATCGTCCCCTCTTCAAAGACGGCAATGCTGGTGCACCCCGCGCCCACATCGATCACGACGACGCCAAGTTCCTTCTGGCGCTTGGTGAGAACTGCCTCCGAGGCGGCGATGGTCGCAGGGACGATCGCATCGATGTCCACGCCCGCCTGGTCCACGCACCGCTCCAAGTTCTTCACGTGCTGCACGTGACCGGTGATGATGTGTGCTTCGACCTCGAGACGGATGCCCGTCATCCCAACGGGGTTTTTTATCCCGTGCTGCTCGTCGACCGCATAGGCCTTCGGTTCGATGTGGAGGATCCGATGATTTGCCGGAATGCTCACGGCTTGCGCGGCATCAATGACGCGTGCCACATCTTCGACCGTGATCTCGGGGCCGGAGATGGCAATGACGCCGCGGCTATCGAAGGACTCAATGTGTGCTCCACTCATGCCCACAAATACGTGGTTGATCGGTACTCCCGCCATGCGCTCGGCATCTTCTAAGGAAGAGATGATGTTATGGATGAGTTCCTCCACGTCGATCACATGCCCCTTGCGCATACCAAGTGACGGGGAGATCCCGACGCCGATGACATTGGGCACGTTGCCCTCGCTCTCCGCATCGACCACGGCAACAACCGTGCGAATCTTCGCACTTCCGATATCCAGGCTGGCAAGAACCCGTTCCTTAGACATAGAGATTTTTGGGAAAAGAGATCAACCGCAGTCCGCTTGAGGCGGAGGGAGAACGGTCGTGAGTCTAACGGCGCGTCATTTTAGGGCGCAAGGGGCGTTTGAGCATCTTTGGTATTCAAGACGATGATGTTTGATCACAAAATATCCTCAGATATTTTCGCAGTGCAAAGCGACGTTACAAAAAATGTATCCAGATTTAGAGAGGGGGGAAATGGGATGAGTACGAAATGTATACGACTTAAAACAACGCCATCTGTCCCTTCTCCTTTGGAGCTTCCACCGCAATATCTGATGGAACGAATACCTGCTTGCTATAGTTCGTCGCGAGCATCGCCCTAAATCTTCGTTCGAGGAGTGTGAATTCCATCGCCTTCAGGAAATCGATCACAGGAATAACCGGAAGTGCCTTGAGGCTCAGGGCAACGATGGGTACAGGAAGATCAATATCCGAAAGCAAGGTCGCCATGCGCTCACAGAAAAATGCGCTGTCGCGATCACGTTCGAGCTTCGCTTTGACTGCCGGACGAATCTCGGAAAGGTGCTCATAGATGCCTGCGAGAGTCTCAAATTTTTGAAGCAACTCTGCTGCAGTTTTGGGGCCGATACCCTTCACTCCTGGAAGATTATCCGAAGCATCCCCGCTGAGTCCTTTATAGGCCGCAACCTGGTCGGGACGAATGCCATACTTCGCAAAAATTTCACTCGGTCCCAGATACTCCGCCGCCTGGTAGCCTTTGTGGGGAATGGCAATGCGTATCCCCTCGTCAGCGACCTGGAATGCATCCCTGTCCCCGGTAACGATCGTCACCTGTGCACCGTCTTTTTTTGCTGCCTTGCCATAAGCGCAGAGGAAATCATCAGCTTCATAACGCTTGTCGCTGATGTGCTTCAATCCAAAGGCTTCAATACCCTGAATGATCCGCGGGATCTGCACATAGAAGTCATCGGGAGTCTCCGCTCTTCCCTCCTTATATTCCTTTGCCTCCTGATGGCGGAAGGTGTCCTCACCCTCATCAAAGCAAAAGAGCAAGTGCGTAGGCTGTTCCTTAGCAAGAATCGACAGCAGCATCGACAGGACACCGAATACGGCGTTGCTCTGCTCCCCGGCCTTGGTTTTGAGTGTCCGTGGGATAGCCCAGTAGGCGCGGTACATGAGGTGATGACCGTCGATCAGAACGAGGTGATCCATAGATATCCGTAGAGTACTCGAATAGCGGAATATCCGATATCCGGATACCCGGATATCCCGATACTCGAATCTCATACCACTCCCCTCTTTTTGCAACCCTATACCCCTTCTCGAATTATCCGTTTTCCGCTACAATATATAGATTCATACACACCCCATGCCAAGCATCTGGTCCCCGGAAAGCGACACCCACATTACGGCTCAATACTCACAAAAAACCCTCGATCAGAAGGTCCGCAATAAGTCTGCTCTGCAGAAGGAATGTGGATGGCCTGTCGAGGCTAAGCGCGCAATGGTTTGCCTTCCTTTGGGAATGACCGAAGCCCTCGGCGGACAAGTCTTCCGCTCGATGCTTCCGGGTCTCTTCACCCAGTCAATGGAACTTCTCATTCTCGGAAAAGGAAGTAAAGAGTACGGCACACTGTTTACCGAACTCCAGAAAGAACACGGCCACAGGATCGCGATCTTGCCGGCGAGCGAAGCCTCGGTCCATAAGATCCTCGCTGCGTCGGACATCGCACTCTTCCTTGCAAATGTGGAGAGCTCTCCCGAAGTCCGTGCCTGTCTTTCCTACGGCGTGATCCCCGTTGCCCCGGAGTGTGACACTCTCGAAAACTACGATCCCGTACAGGAACGCGGTACCGGCTTTTTGTACGCTCCTGCAAAGAACCCTGAGCAAACTGCGTGGTCTGCGTTTGCCGCTCTTGCACGAGCGCTGGAGACGTTTAAGTTTCCATTCGATTGGAAGACGATACAGAGGCAGTGCATGGAAAGCACAAAATGAATTGAAAATTGCCGCAAGAAAATGGAAGATAGAGATATTCGAAGACCGAATCGGTCTTCTTGAGGGTCAGTAGCTCAGTCCGGTAGAGCAGGAGCCTCTTAAGCTCTTGGCCGTGGGTTCAAATCCCACCTGACCCACCAATGTTTTTTGCCAGAACGCACAGCTAGACAGTGTTAATATTATAAGCTATAATATTCTTTATGGAAGGTACCACAGATTCTGGCCGCCGGATGTCCTCAAAAGATTGGACAATACTTGGTGAAAGAACTGTTTGTGATGAAAATTTTGTCATGAGGAATGATAAGGGAACAAGCCAAATTTTGTTGCGCATGGGAGATGTCGTCCATGTCACCAATACAAGTGGAACCCAAGACAAACAACAAGGAATAAATTCTAATTTTTTGTGTTATGTCACAGTAAACTCAACGCCATTTGGTTGGGTGAAAGCGCTGGATTTATGTGCTATTTCTGTAAGTTGATAGAGGGGTTCAATTCCTTGCCGATCCCAAACACCTCAATCTTCGCCCCACTCTCCGTAAGCTCCGTCAGTCCCGAAGTTTCCCGCAGTAGTGGCAGGAGATTTTTGCCACGACCATTCGAGAGCACGAGATAGTCACTCGGGAAGTACTCCAAAAGTTGTCCGATCCACGCACGCGTATCGACGACTGGACGATCAAGAGAAGCTGCAGGAGAGAAAGTTACTTCGAGCAGTTGATATGCTTCGCGGTCATAGACAGCAGTGAAGGTATTATCGATCCCCGTCGCGAAGCGAAGCTGGGGATTGGCTTGCACAAAAAACGGAAAAAGAAACCATTCGGGATTGAGAACGCGCGAGCCTGTGGGAAGAGCGCTGAGTGCTACAGCATGGGCAAGAGATCGATCATCTTCCGTTTTGTAGAAGTGCAGCGATGCATTCGCGATCGAGTGGATCGCCGCAATACCAAGGAATACCGCCAGCAGCATCCCTCCGTGGATGCGCATTCCGTGGGTGCGCATAGACCCGATGGGCACAGCAAACAATGCGCGCGCAAAAGGCTCGATATGTTTGAGGAAGCGTGCAAAGAGAAAGATCAGCAA
>VMGQ01000078.1 GCA_007376635.1 Candidatus Peregrinibacteria bacterium Greene1014_49 | reverse complement strand
TGGGGAGACCTGTGGGTCGATACCTCGGAATTGTTGCAAAAATGGCGTCCCGATATATTCTTCGAATCGTGAATGCGACATTCCCTCACAAATTAGATGTCCTGATGGCACCATGAAACCCGTGTTACCTGTGGATATGGATTGTCTACTCGTGGGGTCGGATCCAACCGCTCGTTCGTGTAATGTTTCCTGTCAGGCTCGTGCAGTGATCTGTGGGCTCGATCCAGCTGTAGAATGTGCGATAGGAATGGGTGTGACCACAACGGGAAGCATCGGCATGACTTCCACGGGTCTTCCTCCTACAGGTATCACAGGGACGACAGGAACCACCGGCACCACGGGGACAACAGGTACCACTGGGACGACAGGCACCACCGGCACAACCGGAACGACAACAGGAACCACAGGTACGACGGGTACAACTGGCACGACAACGGGAACAACAGGCACCACAGGAACAACCGGCACCACAGGTACGACGGGTACAACTGGCACGACAACAGGAACGACTGGCATCACAGGAACTACTGGTACAACCGGAACGACAACAGGTACAACAGGCACCACGGGCACTACAGGAACCACAGGTACGACCGGAACGACAGGGACAACCGGTGTTGGAACCTGCAAGACTCAGTATCCTAATTTTCCAGATTGTCCTACTGCTCCACTATCAGGGATAGGTGGAGTATGCGAAGGTTGCTGTAGTGCTTCAAATCAACTCAGCATAAAAAACTGTCGGGCAGGTTGTATATGCTCTGTAAGGAACTCTTTCCCTCCCAAAACTGGGGTATGTCAAGGAGGATGTCCACCAACAGAACCACCACCACTCCCTCCAGTCTGCGGTAATAGGGTCGTTGAGCGGGGTGAAGCGTGTGACGATGGAAATAGTATAGATACGGACAGTTGCAGGAATAATTGCACTCGCCAACCCCTGTGTAGAGATTCAGAAGCTCCTGCTTGTACCGGTCGATGCTCGGGTGTTTGTGTGAACAGCGAAGGCAATTGTGTCTGTTGGCCCTCAAACATCTGCGGTAATTCTGTCGTTGAGCAGGGTGAAGAGTGTGACGATGGGAACGCGGATTATTATGATGGTTGTGTGTTTTGTCATCCCCCCACATGTGGTGGCTTAGGTGACGTTACGCCACCGCCAGAGAACGCTCCCATTTGTGGAGGGACTTGCCAGGAAGGTTCTACCTGTGTTTCAAGGAATGGCGGCTGTTTCTGCGATCGTCCCCCCCAACCACAATGTGGTGATGCAGAAGCACCGATGTGTGCCGGAACTTGCAGCCCCCCAGGTGTCGTAACCCCCCTCCGTTGTATGTATCATGCAGTTGAACAAAAGTGCGTCTGTGATGTTCGTAACGAACCACCACCACCACCCCCACCACCTCCACCCCCACCACCTCAATGTGGCAGGTTCCCCTTTTGTAGCAGGGGCAATTGTGCAGCCATAGGAAGAGCAGGAGTCTGTAAGAATTCTGGTGGGGGTTGTTTCTGCTTTGTGTATAGCAGATTCACCGCACCTGCCGCCCCCTCCTCTCCTCCCACCTTCACAAGCTTCTTCAGAGAACTCTTCTTAGGCAAAGAGTCGCCCCCCACTGTGGTTCCAGAGCCCATCGACTTCGGCACGACTGTCGCACCAGAGAACCAGGTGCCGCCACCGCTGGAGAAGTTCTGTAACGGAAGGCCAGAAACATGTCACCTGGGTTGCAGCGGCGGCAAGTGGGGGTGGATTCCGGGTGCGGGAGAGGATAACTACGCACCGTGCACAGGAGGCGCGAAAGGTTGGACAAAAGGAACCTCGGGTGGCATATGTCTCCCCCTTGGTACCACGTGTGGACGGCAGGGTGAACCACCCTGTTGTGGATCGGCCTGTGTGGACGGTAGATGTGGAGGTTCATCTGACGGAACCACAGGAGCAAGTGACACATCAGGAACCACAGGGGTATCGGACACCACAGGAGCATCCGGCGATGTGGGAACGATGGGAATCATTAACGGGAAGACGACAGGAGGCAGAGGATATGATTGGGGTGATCCAGATATCCCCACTTCGGGGCTCTCCACGGAGACCATCGATCAACGGGTGACAGAAGGAATGCCCGGAAATGCCGTCCCATCAGCACTCAAGACGACGTATTGCCCCTATACACATGGCTGTCACTGGGGGTGCAAAGTGAACCGATATCGGCTCATGGCCGGACCAGGGGACAATCCTGCAGGGGTCAAAGAAGGAGACCCCTGTACCTCTTCGTCCGATGAGCAGAAGATCATCTTCAGAGATTTCGCCGGCAAACTGATGCGTTTCTTCAAGCCGCGGGGATCGTGAAGTTGCATGCGGTGGAAATGCACCATGTGCCTGCGATGAGGTTAGGCATTTCGTGATTTTTGCTTTGCTCAACTACCCGGATGCACATCGCCCGCACTCGCCGCAATTGTCTTTTATTCCTCAGTTCTCTATGTTGCCTCTAAATACGATGTCTTTGCACGGTCTTCTCGCACGGCACAGTCGGTCATTCGTTGTTGCATCTCTGAGTGTCGCCCTCGTGCCGGCGGCAGTTCTCATGCAGTCATCGCCGTACAGCGCTCCTCCGTATGCGCAAGTGGCCGGAGCGGGATCAACTGCTGCAACAATGGCAGCAGCTGTGGGAGTAGGAGTAGGTGCCTCCACGACAGGACTCTCAGCAGCAGCGATGATGGCAATGACAGCAGGCGCTGCAACAACAGGCGCCTCTGGAACAGGAGGGAGGGATTCCGATTCATGCCAGGCACTGAACACTTCCTGTGCCGAAAGCGGGGAGTGTTGCACGCAGTTTTGTAATTTTGCATCTGGATCTGGGCGCTGTACATGCCGTCTTACTGGCTTTAGTTGTACAGCTAACCCATCAGACTGCTGTGATGGAGTTTGCACAGCGGGGAGATGTGGAGGTCCTCCTCCTACGACCGGCACCACCACCGGCGGCTCCGGTACTTCAGGCACCAGCGGCACATCAGGAACTTCCGGAACTTCAGGGACATCCGGAACCTCTGGTACGAGCGAAGCATCGGGAACGAGCGGTACTTCAGGAACAACAGGTATATGCAGCTCTGACGGAGCTTTCTGTACCGCAGACAGTGATTGTTGTTCGCCTCTGCAATGCAGATTCTTCCCCGGTACAACAAGAGGCGCGTCTGTGAGAAGGTGTGGTGCCCCAGCCACCTCGATTACTACCCCTGCACCCGCAGTTTCTCCTACCTTCCGCAGCGTCATCCGCAAATTTTTTCTTGGTGGAGATTCCCCCTCTACTCCACATCCAGACCCTGTCGGCCCGGGAACGACTGTCGCACCAGACACATCCGGCACAACAGGCACTATAGGAACGACGGGCGCTTCTGATACAACCGGAATGGAGGAGTCACGCGCTCTATGTGGTGCAGGAGGAGCATCGTGTTCAGCGAATAGTCAGTGCTGTAGTAGATCTTGTGTGAGTGGACGATGTGCTTCGTGTGAAGGCGTAGGGGCTTACTGCGCTGGCAACCTTACATGCTGTGCAGGATCATTCTGTCTTGCGGGTGTATGTCATGTGTGCCAAGCAATAGGACGATACTGCACAACTTCGAATCAGTGTTGTACGGGAGATTGCAATCCGACATCAGATGGTTCAATGAAATGTACCGGGTGTTTGCAGATTGCGCGCTCCTGCGGAAACAATAGTGACTGTTGCAGTGGACATTGCCGTGGAGGCTTTTGTGGCAGTGCATCTTGTAGTTCTCTAGGGGCATACTGTTTCCAAAATGGGAGTTGCTGTAGTGGTGTATGTACGGGTTTCCGTTGTGCCAGTGGTACAAGGGGCACTGCCGAAACCATGCCCGCCACCACTCCAGTGCCACCTCCCACAGATGTTCCCACAACATGCGCAAAACGTGGAGCTGCCTGTGGGCCAAGAAAAGAGTGTTGCTCATCACTTTCTTGTACCTTTGGTAAGTGTGTGGCAAGCGACACAACGGAAGAAGAAGCTTGTGCATGTGACCGCTTATCTCTACCCACGTGCCCATACAGCACAACACCAAGGTGTGTGGACGCATCCGTAGGAGATACACCTGCTGTACGTTGGCTGTGCTGTCGAGGGGGTCCATTTGACATGTGTCCTGCGGATTTGTGCCCTGGTTCCGCGCCTGCTCTTGCTCCAGCTGTACCATCTCCCGCTACCGAACCGGTGCCGGATCTCGGTGCGAACTCGCCCTATATTCCACATCCAGATCCTGTTGGCCCTTCCCCGGAGGACACACCACCGATGCCTGATGGTTGCAAAATACGCAGAGCGGAGCCGGGTGATGCTGGTTGCGCGGCGTGTTTGTCGCCTACGCCGGATCGAGACATTGAGCGGACATCTCCGGGAGGACCATCTCTCGGATCGATACCCGATATTGGCGATATGGGAATGCAAGCGGGAACATCAGGGATAGGGATCTCTGGCACTGCAGGGGAGGCGGGAGGACGTAGACCATTTGGACTTGGGGACATACCCGATATTGGTGGTACGGAAAACGCAGCTGCTTGGGATGCCGAAGAAGCCTCCGATGATTCCACATCTGAGGAAGAGTATTGCCCCTACGCCAATGGTTGTCATGAGGAGTGCATAGGGGGGCGATATCGGCTCAGAGCCGGAGAAGGGGAAGATCCTGAGGGAGTTTCCGCAGGTGACCCTTGTGTCTCTCCGGCATCGCAAGCGCGTCCGAGTATTTTCAGCAATGTTGTCTCGGGGATTCAGAGGTTGTTTTATAGGCCGCAGGCGGAGTAGGCATGAAAGAGAAAGAATATTCTCACTCCTTTGTCATAAGTCGTTCCGCGATTTTTATAAAGAGTTTCTCGCGCACCCGCTCGATTGCTTCATCTCCTATTTCCACGATCGCGCATATGCGTGAATATGTACCACGAACATGCAGCAATCTTCCGTGGAGTTCAACAGTAATCCTGTCACGCATATTGAGTGATCCTCCTTCTCGTACGGGAGCAAAGACGTTGATGGTTCCTTTATCATCTGTGCATTGCCAAGATTGAGGGAGCAGTGCGGCAAGAGCTCCAGCGTGGCCGTTGAGGGAACCGTTCGGAGTATCCATAGAAGGAGAGAAAGATAACAAAAACCCCCGCTATTGCGAGGGCTGAAGGGTAGTTTTTCAGGGCCTCGCTAACTGCGGGTAAGGACGACGAGGCCGACGAGGTTCAAGCGGGATATCATTTCTGCAGATAGTGTAATCACGAGGAGACCTCCGTCAACTGCTTGCGGCTGACTTTTTCAAAGACTTCCTCAGCACCTTCAATCGGCAAGCTTTGCTCTGTGCGCAGTTCCTCGATCTTCGTGAGCTTGCGGTCGAGCATGTTTGTGCGCGTACCTGTGAGTTCTTCGTATCCTTTGTGGACGAGATCGAAACGCGTCTGGACTGTGGTCATTTGTTCTTTGAATTTCTCCCATTGCTGCTTGAATCCACCAAAGAGCGAGAGCATCTCTTTGGATTTGATCTCCACGGAGAAACTATCAATGGATTGCCGGATCACGGCGAGGATGGCGTAGAGCGTCATTGGAGAACACAGAATCGTTTTTCCGCGCATGGCCTCGTCGAGAAGATCCGGATCGATCTCATTGATGAAGGTGTAGATCTGTTCGTTCGGGACGAAGAGCAGCACGTAATCCATGGTCTGATCCTCGGGGTTGATGTAGTCGCGGGTTTGCACTTCCTTGATCCGGCGTTTTACGTCCGCAAGGAATTCCTTCTTCGCCTTCTCGCGCTCAGCTTCGGTCGTCGCTTCCACGAAGACCTGATAATTATTAAACGGGAACTTCACGTCCATATTCAGTTTCAGGTTTTTGGGGAGCAGGAAGGTGAAGTCTGGACGTGATCCTGTGGCAAGCTTCTCCTGCTTCACGTAGTTCACGCCTTCGATAAGGCCGGAGAGCCTGAGCACGTCCTCCGCCATACGCTCCCCCCACTGGCCGCGGCTGCTGTTACTTGCGAGTGCGGTCTTCAGATCTTGCGTCGTCTCTGTGAGATTTTTGATGCTGATTGCTGCGTCCTGTAGGCGGTTATCCACGCGTGTATTTCCTTTATCGATGTCATGCATCAGCTTTTCGACGCGATCGAGATCGGTCTTCATGGATTTCAGCGTCCCATCAATTACTTCCTTCTTTCCGGAGAGCTTGCTCTCTGCCAGCTGCAGGATTTTCTCCGTCTGCTTGCTCACGACTTTGGAAGAAAGGCTCTCGGCAATCGCTTCCGCATCTTTCATGGTTTTTCCGAGGAGGAACTTGCTGATGATGACTCCTGCAAGGAGACCGATGAAGATGCCGGCGAGGAGTGAGAGAGGATCCATACGTGACAGAGTAGCACAGGTGTACGATTGTACACTCTCTTGCTGCCTTCATGAATTTGTTCTCTATATCTCTTGCCGAATCCCCGATTCGCATTACAATGTCTCTGTAGCTCTCCTGGGTGCGACCTTCGCCTCGGGTGGAGCTGCGTGGAAGATTCCGCATGTTTCTTTACTTATATTCCTTTAGCACCCATGACTCTCAAGCGTACCGATAAAAAGCGTCTCATTACCAAGCACCGCACACATGCCAAAGACACAGGATCTCCTCCTGTGCAGGTCGCGATTCTCAGTAAGGAGATCGGCAAACTCACGGAGCACCTTCAAGACCATAAGAAAGACCACTCCGCCCGCCGTGGACTTCTTGGCAAAGTCGCCAAGCGCCGGACGCTCCTCAATTATCTGCGCATGAATAAGCCGGAGGAGTATCAGGAGACGCTGGAGAAGAATAAATTGAAGAAATAAGGCAGAAATAGTAGAAAGGGCAGGAAGGGCAGGAACGTTTCCGCCTTTTCTGCCGTACTTGTGTACCGCCACAGTGGTATACTCCTCTCCATGCGCACGACGAATCCATATCTTCAAGATCTCTATCGGCTCTTTGCTGAAGTCCATTCCCTCAAGGTATGCTGACCCCTCAGGAAATGGCGAGTCTCGCTGAGCGGTGGCAACTGATCCAAAAGCTGGATGCCGGTGTGCCGCAGCGCGATATTGCCGATGAACTGGGTGTGAGTATCAGTAAAATCACACGGGGATCACGGATGCTGCAGTACGGGAGCGGGGGATTTGCGTATTTTTTGAAGAAATTGAAGGGAGGGAAGAGGAGGAAATAGGAAGGCTGAGAGGATTGACTTTGGTGGGTGGAAATGTACCTTCGTAATGGTACATCATGTCTTTGCACGCATTGACATCTGACGAGCATTTTTCGCATCCTGTAGAGGTTTCTTCGGGGAGGTGCACGGTATCTTCTTCTCCATCATCAGAGATCGTTCCGCATATTGTGGAAGCAATACATACACCACTAGGAGCATTGATCTCTGTGGGTGTCGAGAGTTTGGAAGCCTCCCCAATGCTTACATCCGAACAGATCGACCGCGGACAATTTGGCGCGACGTTCCATCCTGTCTCCGGAGAGTGTCTTGCGGGTGCAACATTTAACGAAGGGAAGGGTGTATTTTTTGTAGAGCACAGAGATGTAGGATGGGGTATGCACAAGGTCACCGCGATTGAACTGTCCCGTATTGGTGATGGAAAGGAGCATACAGAGATGGATTTTCCGTTGGCTCATTGGGTTTTCCATTGGCGAACACGGATGCCGATCCAAAAATAATCATTTGACAATCCTCGTGGGAGGTGTACTGTTGTTCCGGTACGTCAGTACATATGACTTGCACACTTTCTCCCGTCGGCGCTTGGTGGCTCTCCACATCTGAGTGGAGCGCCCTGGCGATTGAACTATTCTAAGAAAAGAAGTCTGCAGCGCGCTCTGCTCATGGGAGTGGGGCGGATTCGCTATGGCGAGTCTGGGCTGCAGATCTTTGATAACATCGGAAGGAGGGGATCGATTATGAAATTTGTGAGAGCCTATACAGCAAGGCAGCTCAATCGCGGGGAGGGGATGACGTTTCATCCGATTTCCGGTGAACGGTTGAGCTGTCTGAAATTTTGCACGCATGGCCAGTGGTGGCGCAGGAGTATTCCTCTGCCCCAGATGGGCTGGCAGGAAATCCAGTATCGGCGCGAGTACCTGCCTTGCATTAACGGAGGCAAGAAAAACTATGCGACGGGGGAGGCATATCCCTCGCACTGGAAGTTTGATCCGTTTACGGGAGAGCATCTTCGCTTTGGATCAGGAGAACAGACAATGACGATCCAGGATCACGTGTTGCCAAATCTGGATTACGACTGTGTACCAGCGCAGTACTCTCGAGGAGAAAAAATCCTCATCAGGACATTCTATGTGTTGTTTGCAGCATTCGTCGTGCTGCAGATTGTACTACTCATCGACCTTCTTTTGTGAAAAGGAAATCCAATGAAAATCTACGTGTTCGATCAAGACATGTCTGCACAGGAATTGGATGAAGGGAAGCGAATGGTCTTTCATCCGCAGTATGGGCGACAGGCACAATTACGTGATCTGCTCTACGACCCAACAAGGTTTCAGTTCTATCTGGAGAATACGGGTGCTTGGTCGCGAGGCACGCGAAAATATCTCGACCGCATTGGCGATGGGAAGGATTACAAATCAGGAGATCGCTATCCTGCTCATTGGATCTATTGCCCCTTCTCCGGTGAAGAAATTTGATGACGGAACGGATCTGCAGCCCTTTCGTAGGGGCACAGCATGCTGTGCCCCTTTTTCATACATGCATCCGTAGGGGCATAGCACGCTATGCCCCTTTACAATCATGGGACCGCAGGCAGAAAGCCTGCTCCCGATTTTTAGGGGATTAGAATACCGTGCAATGCCCATGCTGCTTCGTATTTGAGAGGGCATAGCATGCTATGCCCCTACGGTTACGCTGAGAAAGTTCTTCCGTTTCTCCATGCTTCTTCTATACTCGATCCAGTTCCTTTCCTCTTCGCCCCCTTCCCCCTCCCCTTGGGTTTACGTTGGAACGCCTCTTGAGACGTTGCACTGTGAATCCATCCGAGGAATGAAGATGCAGGAGTGAAAGGGTATCTACCCTTTCCCCTTTCTTTCTATGTCCACATCACTGGCGGCGATTGCGCCGAATAAAGAGTTTACCTTGATGCTCGGCGATAGCCCGCTGATCGTTCGTACCGGCATGCTTGCAAATCAAGCCAATGCGTCCGTGCTCTGCCAAATGGGAGACACCGTTGTCATGGGCAACGTCACGCTTTCGGCCAAGGCTCGTGCGGGAGTGGATTTCCTGCCGCTGCAGGTTGTCTTCCAAGAGAAGTTCTATGCAGGCGGCAAGATAGCAGGATCACGTTTCCGCAAGCGTGAAGGCAGGCCTTCGGATAACTTTGTCCTCATGGCCAGAGTCGTCGACCGTGGCCTTCGACCGATGATCCTGAAGCACATCAGAAACGACATTCAAGTCTTCTGCCGCAGCCATTTCCGATTGCCCTTGCGATGGGCCAATCGCTTCGGTGCGCGTCGGATTGATTGGAGGGGAATTGGTTTTGAATCCCAGTCGTGAGGCGATGATCAAGTCCGATCTCGATCTTTTCCTTACAGCCTCGCTTGATCGTGTCGTCATGATCGAAGCGGGAGCCGCTCAAGTCCCTGAAGAGGAGATCCTTCGTGCCATTGAATTCGGTAAGAAGTGGGCACAGAAAATCGCAAAGTTCTTCGCGGAGATTCAAAAAGAAGTCGGCAAGAAGAAGCGCGAGTTCGAGGATCCCTATGAGCATAAGGAAGCGTACGAATTTCTGAAGAGTTGGGCGCTTCCGGTCATCACCAAGGCAATCAAGGATGATCTCCCTAAATTGGAGCGCAGGGCGATATTCAATAAGCTGATGGAGGAGGCAGGAGAAAAATTGAAGGTGGAGGTGGAAGGAGGAAGTTTGAAGGTCGCAGATGATGCAGAGAAGGAGAAGTTGGTTGGGTATGCCTCAGCGATGGTCGACAAGATCGTGAAGAACGAAATGCGTCGGTTGGTTTTGGAAGAAGGCATCCGTATGAGCAGCCGCAAGCAGGATCAGATTCGCCCCATCGGTTGTATGGTCGATGTCCTCCCAAATCGTGTGCACGGTTCTGCGCTCTTCCAGCGTGGGGAGACCCAAGGGCTTACGACCTGCACACTCGGAGGACCTGGCGATAAACAACTCAGCGAAGGCATGGAGGGGGAATCAGAGCTTCGGTACATGCATCACTACAATTTCCCTCCGTTTTCGGTGGGAGAGACCAGTAATCGTCTCTTCGTCGGCAACCGCGAAATAGGTCATGGCAATCTTGCACAGCGTGCGTTGGAGCATGTGCTTCCGGATGCAGAGAGCTTCCCGTACACCATCCGCGTCGTTACGGAGATTCTCGAGAGCAATGGATCTTCTTCGATGGCCGCGA
Organism: Candidatus Peregrinibacteria bacterium Greene1014_49; assembly: GCA_007376635.1. GTDB lineage: Bacteria > Patescibacteriota > Gracilibacteria > Peribacterales > Peribacteraceae > 2-12-FULL-55-11. The sequence goes on along the minus strand of VMGQ01000078.1, from coordinate 551 downwards.
CGTGTGGTTCCACGCTCGCCCTCATGGCTGCCGGCGTGCCGATCTCTGCACCGGTTACAGGAATCGCCCTTGGACTTATTTCTGATGAAGAGAAGGGTAAGTACATCATTCTCTCCGATCTGCAGGATGAAGAAGATTTCGGCGGCGATATGGATTTCAAAGTTGGTGGCACGGCAAAGGGTGTCACTGCGATCCAGATGGACATCAAGATCAAGGGACTCCCGGACAGTGTCTTCAAGGAAGCCCTCGAGCGCTCTAAGACCGGCCGCGCATTCATCTTGCAGACAATGCTCGCTGCAATTGCCGAGCCTCGTAAGGAACTAAGTCCGTACGCACCGCGCATCGAGACGATCCAGGTGAATCCGGAAGATATCCGCCTCGTCATCGGCAAGGGAGGAGAGACAATCCAGAAGATCACCAAGGAACTGGGAGTGGAAATCGATATCGAAGACAGCGGTTTGGTCTTCGTGACATCGGTGAATGGAGAAGCAATGCAGAAGGCCAAGCAATGGATTCTCGGAATTGTTGCCAAGCCCGTGGTCGGTACCATT
>VMGQ01000077.1 GCA_007376635.1 Candidatus Peregrinibacteria bacterium Greene1014_49 | reverse complement strand
TTGAGGCGCGCTGCCTTGCCGCTACGACCACGGAGGAAGAAGAGCTTGGCACGCCTGATCTTGGCGACCTTCTTTACTTCGATGCGGGAGATTACCGGACTGCGCAGGGGGAATACCTTCTCCACCCCTATACCCGAAGCGATTCTGCGAACGGTAAACGAAGCATCCGTCGGCGTATGGCCGTTATGGACAGAAATAACGAGTCCTTCGAAAATCTGCACACGATCCTTATCCCCTTCGCGGATTTTTTCATGGACAGCAACGGTATAGCCAGGACGAATAACCGGCACATTCGTTGCGTACTTTTTGGCCAAATCGTGGAGCAGTTGTGAGGTCACTGAAAAGGAGCCTACAGACAAGAAAATGAGCTGTAAAGCTATTTCCTCGCCTCCTCCATCTCCTTCGCGATGCTATTGACGACAAGCAGATGCCTCGGATCTGCGACGATTTCTGTGATGAATTTGTCTTTCAGACTCAAGCGATAGAGGAAGTCTGCCTCGGAAAAAATGGAGTACCGGACGTTTTTGAGATGGGGATCTTGGAGGAGCAATGCCTCGAGCATTTCTTTTTTCAGATCGCCGACAACGAGAAGATCCACTTTGCTCTCGGTTCCGACAAAGCTCCCGGCAAGGAGTGTGAGCTTTACTGATGGTAATTTTTTAAGGCTGCCCACAATCGGGCTATCAGCCTGGATCTCCTTTGCAAAGATCCCCTTCAGTTCGGCGTAGAAGGAAAAATCCGTATCCAGTTTATAGTACTTCTTGCGATTTCGGTGCCGTGCCTTTACCAAACCGATCCGGCGGAGGTTTTCGAGCTCGCGGCGAATGGAGTTGATCTGCTCAGAAAGAAGGCGTGTGAGTTGACGAATGAAGTATTCCTCCTCGGGATGGAGAAGAAAGGTGGACAAAAGCTTGATGCGCGTCTGACTGGAAAACAGTGCTTTGAGGACAGTAGAGGACATGTTGTTCACAAACAGTAGTCATGAGTACCTCTATAGCGCAAGAAATGTGCTCAGAAAACTGAATACAGGATGTACTCATCTATTTTGGCTTATTTATGATTAAAAGTATGAATACATGTCATATTTTCACATATTATTGAACAAATTTTGTACTCACTGTTTAGGGCAATATGTGGTGGAGATATAGAGAAAGAAGAGGAAGAAGCCAACCAACCCTATGGACAACTGTTGCTTAGGTCACCTCAGTTTCCTTGGTTTCCTCTACAAAAACCCATAGAAAAACCTCGTTATTTCCGCTATACTTATTCGAATGCCCTCTCAAACAAAAATACTCTCTGCGACGGCTGGATTCCTGCTTCTCTTGGTCTGTGTAGGCCATGGAGAATGGCTTCTGATTCCCCATGCATGGGCACAGGATAAGGTTGTGACAGATACCCAAGGCGGCATCATGGGTACATTGCTCTTTGGAGTCACGATCCTGAATTTCCTCGCATTCTTTCTTTTAAAGCTCTGCTCTTACCTTGTCGACCCCGACTTTATCTTTGGCGTGAGCAACGGAGAAGGATCTACCCAAATGATGCTGAAACTCTGGCGCATATCCAGAGACATCATGAATCTTATTTTTGCGATTTTGCTGCTCATGGGCGCAATCATCACGATTGTCCTTGGAAAGCAGGAAGTCTTGAAACAGCACCTCGTTAAATTCATTCTCGCAGTCGTCCTTGTGAACTTCTCCTGGTTTTTTCCCAGAGTCATCATTGATATCGCCAATGTCACGACCGCAACCATTTATGGATTTCCGAATGTCGTGGGTTCGAAGTGTAAGTGGATCGACAAAAATGGAATTGCTCAACCCTGTGTGGTCGTCACGGATATATTGTACTTCGAACATGCGAAAACAGGTACGTGCCCATCACCACCAATCCCCTGGGCGCCCATTGCACCGCTAGAAATGGGATCGATCATGAAAGTGTGTCTCGCGCCTCTCATTGCCGGAACAAATAACGGTTTTGGGATCATCAATGGGCTCGTCGCTAATCACGGCCGATTGATGTCTCTCGGGATTATCGCGGGATCTCCACCGGCAGGAGGAGCCGGGGGAACGATTGCAGAGACCCTGCGCTTCATGATCATTTTGACGATGGTGACATTCCTGAATGTCATGCTCACTTTCCCTCTTGCAGCACTCACGGTTGCCATGATCATTCGTATCCCCATTCTGTGGCTCACGATCTCCTTCATGCCGTTCATGTTCATCGGATTCATCATCGGTGAAAAATTCATCAAAGTGAATACCATGAATATTTTTACCAAGCACTTCATGACGGCTGCATTTCTGCCAGCCCTCGTGGCGATCCCCTTCGCTATTGGCTACATCATGCTCAATGAAGTGGCAGAGCTCACCCGAACAGGAGCACTAGTTCCTCCTGCCGGCCTTGCGGGAAACGTTGACTTTTTCCCTGAAGCGCAAAACTGGTGGCAGGTCATCTGGATTCTAATGGCCTTTGCGATCATCTGGATGGGATCGAAAATGGCGATGAAAGGCGACGAAATCTACTCCAAATTCACCGATCCGATTTATCAGGTAGGGAGCAACTTCTTGAAGCTCCCGCTCACTGTACCGTTCATCCCGACTGGAACGAATCCCGATGGCACGAAGAAATTCCAGTCCGTAAGTGACGTAACAGGCAATTTGCGAAGCCCCACGGGACTCGCGACACAATTGGGCTTGAGAAAGCCGTTTGATAGCGGTGGAGGTGCTGCGGGCAGCGCAAATAATTCAGCTGTTCTCGGTGCCCTGAAAAACGTTGATGGGGGAAATGCCGCAGCACACGAAGTCCATCTCCTCGACGAACATATCCGCAAGCGAGGCTATAAAACGGACGACAAAGCTTCTGTGAAACAATTCCTCGTCGAACTCAGAGCCACGGGAAAGCCGGATGCCCAATTTAATAATATTGATGACCTGGCAGACAAAATTGTCAGGGCATCTGCAGCTAAACCGGCTCCAACGCCTCCCCCGACACCACCAACACCTCCCCCAACACCACCTCCTCCAACAACACCAAGACCGTAATCCCTTGTGCTCGAAGACACACCCCCAGACGGCGCTGAAACACTGCCAACATTCACAAAGGCCGGGGATCTTACAAAATTCTTGAACAGGAAAGATGTTCGGGAGAGTATTTCTGATCGCGATACTCTTTTGCAAAATGCCGCACGCGTAGCGGATAAACTGAAGATCGCACTCATAGTATCTCAGAAGATGACAGAAAAAAAAGCGATACAGGAATCAAATACCATCATCGAACACTATCTCGACGAACTGAGAGAGGCAATGGGTAAGCTTGCCCAGATGAAAGGAGAGGAGGTACGCGATCAGTTTCTCACACTATCCGTAACGGCTCCGAAGGAAATCCAAGACGCCCTTGAGGAAGCTCAAAAAGCAAACCCCGAGCGGTACGCGCAGTGGCACGACACAAAAGATCCAAATCTCGGCGGGAGTGTGGGAGATGTTCTCGAGAAAATCATCGGGCACTTTACCCCACCAGGGCAGATTGCGGAGGATGGAACATTTGCGTGGGAAGAAGGTGAAAAAGGAAGCAGCTATCTCACTCCCAACCGCTGGCAAAACCGCCCATCGATAGATGGAGCACTCGTGAGAGCAGACTATGAAATCTTCCGGAAAATCCATGCCACACCCGGCAGTAAAGAGCAGGCCGTCCTTGATGCGGTGTACCGCAATATGAAGAAGCTCTACACGATGGATAAGAGCAACATGACCTTCGTGAATTCCACTCCGGCTCTGCGCCCGGGTGTGCGGTTTATGTTCACGCTGTTTTTTGCAGGTGTAACCATCTACTCTCTGCTTCTGGCAAAGAAAGATCCGAAACAATTATGGAAAACAGGCATTGCCATAGGATTTCTGCTCTTTCTGATTCGTAAGCCCGATAGTGAGCTTCGGTTCCTCTCCGGTCCAAGGTATGAAGCGCTCACGAAGAAACTCCAGGGAACAGAAGCGGGGAAAGCAGTCTTTTTGGCTCTTGGAAAGCCTGAAAACAGAGATGCTCTTAACAAGTTTGCCAAGAGGGAACGGCTGCGCGCTTTAGCTCCCGTGAGCCAGGGAGGAATTCCAAACTCCAAAGAATCCAAACGATTGCTGCTGCAAGATATGGGCATCGGGGAAGGGAGTCCTGCCGGGAAGATACTCATGGATGATGCCATGCCCGTTGCCAATATTCTGGAGCTCAGCCAGACACTGCAGAAATTCAGTGAAGAAGAATTGGGCATCGCCGAGCAATTCGTCCGCAGGGGGATCGATCCGGTGAAAGCAGCTGCGGGGGTGCCGATTGTGGGGGCTTAGGTGAATCCTCCCCCCCTCCATCCCCTCCACCCCTATCCCCTCCTCCACGGGAGGAGGGGAATGTGTGTGTTTTGTATGCATGCCATAAGGCGCAATCCTGCTTCTTCACTCGTGAAGAAGAGCTCCCCTTCCTCCCGTGGAGGAAGGGGACGGGGACTTTTACCTCTCCTTCTTCTTCAACTCCCGCAGATATACTTCGAGAATATCTCCCTCCTGCAACGGAATCGGTGACTCTGTGCGAACGCCGCATTCCTGTCCTTCCTTCGCTTCTTTAATGTCTTTATCTACATGCCGCAGCGATGTAATGCGACCCGTTCCTACAACCTCACCACCTCTCTGGAGACGGAATGGCAGACGCTTTACAGAGCCATCCGTCACTTTTCCTCCAACGACTTGCTCACTGCGCTTCGTCATAAAGACCGCTTTGATTTCCAGATGCCCCAGCACCTGCTCACTTTCCTCAGGTTCGAGTAATCCCTGCAGCAATCCTTCCACCTCGGTAAGAAGCTCGTAGACGATCCGAAACTCCCGCACACGTACGCCTTCGCGCTCGGCAGTTTTCATGACAGCAGCGGGCACTGTGACATGGAACGCAAGTACTAATCCTTCACTGGCAGCGGCGAGAGTGACATCACTTTCCGTGACGGTTCCCACAGCCGCATGGATGATCTTCGGATGCACTTCAGCAATATTGAGCTTTCCAATGGCATTCTGGAGAGCTTCGAGAGACCCCTGGGTATCGGCCTTGAGAACGATTTTGAGCTGCGTGACCTTGCCCTCGGAAAGGCGGCTAACGAGGTCCGCAAAGCTCCTGCGGCGATGAAGGTTATGATGGGACTGGAGTGCTTCTGTGAGCGAGCGGGCTTCCTGCTCAGAAGGAACGACCTGCACGATGTCTCCTGTTTGTGGAACAGTATCGAATCCTGCGATACGCACGGCACCTGAAGGACCGACATTTTCAAGTCGCAGCCCATGGGCATCACTCATCGCACGCACTTTCCCGGTCGTCTGCGAGCAAACGAAGATATCTCCCGTCTTGAGCGTGCCCGTTCGAACGATCACGGTACCCAGTGGTCCAAGCGACGGATGCATCTGGCTTTCAATGACCGTAGCGACAGCTGCCCGAGCAGGGTTTGCACGGAGGTTTTGCATCTTTGCCACAAGAACAATCGCATCGAGGAGATCAGGGATACCTTGCTTGGTATGCGCCGAGCAGAGAACAAAGGGCGTCGTGCCCCCCCATTCCTCGGGCTGCACACCGGCTGCCGCCATTTCGTTCTTCACGCGGTCGGGAGCGGCATTCGGGCGGTCGATTTTATTAAGCGCGACGACCATCGGAACGCCTGCTGCTTGCGCATGGTGGATCGCCTCTACGGTTGTCGGCTTCACGCCTTCTTCAGCAGAAACAACGATGACGGCGACATCCGTGACCTGAGCACCCCGAGCGCGCATGGCGGTGAAGGCTTCGTGGCCGGGGGTATCGAGAAAGGTGATCTTGTGCGACTCTCCGCCCGTGACATACACAACCTGATAGGCGCCGATATGTTGGGTGATCCCCCCCGCCTCCCCTTTTACCACATCGGTCTCGCGAATGGCATCGAGGATCGAGGTCTTGCCGTGATCCACATGCCCCATCACAACGACAACCGGAGCGCGCTCGATAAGATTTTCCGGTTCATCTTTGAGAAGCTCCTCAAGGTTCGCACTTTGTAAATGCTCAGCAGAAACCGTCGCTTCCTCCTTTTGTACAGTCACACGCAGCTCGGCTGCGATAATTGCCGCAGTGTCGTAGTCGATTGTTTGATTGACGGTAACCATTACGCCATTTTTCATCAGCGCCTGAATGACGAGTGGCACCTGAATGCCGGACTTCTCCGCAAACTCTTTCACCGTCACATGCGAGGGGAGCATCACCACACCCTCCTTGCGCTTGATCTGTTCCTGATGACGATCGGTTGCGTGCTCGAGCACAGCACCACGCGCAGCACGTTCATCACGTAACTGCTCCTCGCGCTCCGCCTTCGTCGGAGTCTTCTTCAGCGCAAGCTGCTCGCGGGCAATAGCAGCCTGCGGAACCCCCTCCAGAGTCAATTTCCGCAGCACATGCACCGGACCCGAGGGTTTTGCAGGAGCAGGTGCATCCGATGGAGTATCAACAGAGACAGGAACAGTTGCTGCAGCTGCTCCTCCACCCTCTTCTTCCAGAGTAAATCCCAGCGCCTGCATATCTACGGTGATGCCGTGCTTGCGTGCAATAAAGCGGATGACGCCCTGAGCCAGACCATCGGGGACTTCACGATCCGTCGGCTTTACCCCGAAGTTTACTTCAGAGAGTTCGTGCCGGAGCTGTTGCCCGGTCATGCCGAGAGCCTTTGCCACCTGAACAAGTCGCATGGGATTTTTGGAAGCCGGGAATACAGTAGCAAAGGTTTTATGCGGAGGATAGCGAAATCCCCCC
>VMGQ01000076.1:4630-8505 GCA_007376635.1 Candidatus Peregrinibacteria bacterium Greene1014_49 | reverse complement strand
TTCTGGAATGATTATCTCGAAAAACGCAGGATCAATCTATATATCTCTGCGTGGCTGCCGCACGAAATTCCGGACATCGTCATTTATCATCTCTGCAAACTAAGGAAGATTCCGGTGCTCTATTTTCATACATCCTCGATCCGCGACAATTCCTTTGCCGAGCATGACATTGAAAAATCCGCGGAGCAGATCGGGAAGAGGTACGAGGAATTGCTTCGTGAGTATGTCAGCGTCACCGATCCGATGCAGATTCCCTTGGGGGAAGAATTTGCCGCGCGCTTCGAGGCACTCTCCGCTCCTGCGGGACAAAAACCCCCCGTCGAAAGCATCAAGCGACTGGGATACTGGGATCAAGTGTGCAAGATGCTCCGAGCATCTCCGGCTTCGGGGCTGCGCTTCCTGTTTGCGTATTGCACGCCGAGCGGACTCAAGCGAGCCATGGAGGGGATCAGGCGTGCCCGCATCATCCGCGCGCGCGATGCGTACTATGATGCGCACGCGATTGACCCCGATCTCTCGGCGAAGTTTGTGTACTTGCCGCTGCATTTTCAACCCGAGGCATCCACAGTGCCGATGGGGGGAGCATTCAGCGATCAGAATCTGGTTGCCGCGCTGCTCAATGCCCATCTTCCGGAGGATGTCCTCATCTACATAAAAGAACATCCGCGGGCCAGCAGCTGGCTTGCCCGGACGGTGCCGATATACAAGGAACTGCTCGCGATGAAAAAAGTACGCTTCATCCGCCGAAGCGCCGACACGTTTGCGCTGCGCGAGAAGTGTATGGCGGTTGCGACGGTGACGGGCACGGCGGGATTCGAAGGATTATTCCGCGGCAAGCCGGTATTTCTTTTTGGATCACGCTTTTATCAGTACGCACGCGGCGTGTATCGCATCCGCACGGTTGAAGATATGAAGGCTGCAATACAATCCGTATTTATCGAAGCCAAAAAGCCGTCACTCGTCGAAGCGCGTCTCTATCTCAAGGCGATGGAGGAGACGGGTATTCGCGGCATCTTGAATCCGTGGCATATGAAAGTATCGCGCCTGACGGAAGAGGAGCATGTGAAGAATAATTGTGAGGCGATTTTGCGAGAGTTGGATCTGATGTTTGCATCGTAATAGCATAGCATCCATTCCTGGGTGAAGTTCCTTAGCATGTCATTCATTTTATTCACATGTGCAGCATCTTTCCCTCTCCCGGAGGGAGAGGGTTAGGGAGAGGGGATCGCCTTTTTGTAGAGCTGAACAAATTTCTGTGCGATCACACTCCAGTCGTTCTCTTGTGCATACGCACGCCCTCGTTCTCCCAGCCGCTTGGCGAGTGCTTCGTCATCCAGCAATCGAATAATGCTTCCGGTGATGGCAGCGATATCTCCATCGGGAACAATGAGCCCGGTTTCGTTATCCAACACCGCATCGCGGATGCCGCCGGCGTCTGTAGCGACAATGGGTTTTCCGCATGCACTTGCCTCCAGATAGACGATGCCGAAGCCCTCAAATTTATTTTTATCGACGACTTTCGGCGTGTGCACATAGATATCACATGCCTGGAAATAGGCGACGAGATCATCGCCCGATTTGCGTCCGGCGAAATCAACGGCGTCACGAATCCCCAAGCTCGTTGCCAGTGCTTCCAGATCCGCCCGGGCATTACCGTCGCCGACCATGGTGTAGACGACATTTGGATGTTTTTTCAGCACTTCCGGAAGCGCACGCAGAACGAGATCATGACCTTTTCTGCCCCAGAGCCCGCCGACCGTGAGGAGAATCTTTTTCCCGGCATAGCGATTGCGGATCGCCGAGGTATCCAAGGATTTTTGGAACCGATCGAACCGGACGCCGTTGTGGATCACATCAATGGCATAGTCTTTTTTCGCTTCCTCCAGGATCCGCTTCTTCGTGTATTGGCTTGGCACAGCGATTGCTGCAGCGTTCTTGTAGCACTTCTTCAGCAGCCATCGTTCCGGAACATATGCAAGCGGTCGGACGCCGTGCGTGCCTTGTGCGCCTATCACGAATGGCTTTTTTGCCTTCTTCGCGGAGCGAGCTGCAAGAATGCAGTATGGGAAGGAAAAGAGATCATGTACAAGATCAAATCCTGAGACATCGACGGTACGAAAATACCCGGGGCAGTTTCTCTCGAAGATCCGGTAGATGTACTTTGGCAGAACGCAGGCGGTTTCAAAGGGCAGCGACATTGCTGCTGCCGCATCCTTTTGGTTCTTCGGAAGAAAGAGCGTCAGGTCGATGCCTTGTGCATGTAATTCCTTCGCAAGCTCAAAGGTGATATTGCCGTAGCCGTCCTTTGGCTCGATTGTGGAGGAGAAAAGGGCTATGCGCATGATTTACCGGAAGAGGGGTTCAAGGATGCGGCTGACCATCTCCCCCATGACTCGTGCGCGTTCTTCACGCGAAGCTTGGTCCGGTCGTAACTGTCCTCCCTCGAAAGGGACAGTCGTCTCTTCTATTGCTTTCAGGAATAGCCGTACCTCACGCAGAGATGGTGTCTCGCCTTTCTGGAAAATGCGCTCCATTGCATTGCGACAATCTGCAGTGCTGCGGATCATGTACGTTCCTGGAGCATATTGGCAGAAGCGATGCCCGAACATCAGTACCGGTTTGCCGCGGAAGATCGCCTCGAAGCCGGCTGTTCCCGTGATGGTCGCAATTGCTTTCGCGTTATGGATCAGTCGTAGTGAGTCGGCACTACGTGGGACAAATCTGACACAGGGTAATTCCCGTATGGAACGGTAAAACGCTTCACTCCGGAACAGTTCTCCCTGCGCAGGATGTTCCTTGATGTAGATGCATACGCCCGGCGGAATATGGGCGGCGACCAGTTGCACCATGAGTTCCTGATTGGCGAATGCACCTCCCCGTGGCAGCACACCATCTTCCGGTTGCTTGCTGAGAGGCATGTAAATGTAGGGTGCCGAGAGATCAGGCTCCACAGTGTGCTCATCGTAAAAACGCGCTGTGCGGTGCTGTTTGAATTTACGCGTCCAGACATCAGGAGAAGCAACTGCCTTCAAAAATTTCACAGGCTTGCGGCGTAGCAGCTCCCACGATTTTCCTATCCACTTGGTGAAAAAGTTCCTTTTTTTTAAGTGTTCATCCCGCTTGCCCGGAGACCATGCGGGAGTCATTTGGGTTGTTTGCGTTGTGAAAAATTCTTCATAAGAAGGAGATAGAGGAATCTGCCTGTTTTGGTCTGCATATTCCACCCGCAGTTTTTCCATAACCGGCAGCAGTTGCTCGGCGGATTTCTCGAAGTCTTTCACAAGAAAAACGCCATCGACGTTATAGCAACGATCCAGGAGATACGTGGGGATACCGCGTAACTTGCAGAGATCGTAGATCACCAGGTCAAAGCACTGGTGTGGTGAATGATTGAGGAGATACAGCCCGATCTTCTCCGTACGCAGCAAGTGGTCCCAGTAGCGCAAGTGTGCCAGGTACTGACGCTTGCGCTCTGCATACGGAATATCGTCGTTCAACGCATAACGCTCGATCATAGCCAAAAACATCGTCTCGCAGTGCGCCATTTTTTCGATCAACTCCGCATTGAGCGGTGCAATCGTGTTCCAGTCGATGTTCGAGTATTGCCCTGCTCGTAAGGGGTTTGCCGGCATCCACACATGTCGTGCCGCTGCAATGTCGGGTGCAGGCTCGTTCCGGTTGACGATCGATATACACGTTCCGATGTTTCTTCCTGCAAAAGCAGCCTTGAGCATCGGTCGGATGCGTGGACCGTCAAACGATTTCAGAATGATATTCAGGGGAGCGGACATCAGTTGTGCGTGGCAGGAACTATTATTTCATTCCCTCTTCTGCATGTGTCATGGCGAGAGGAAGGGGGGTGGTGGCGAAGTATT
>VMGQ01000076.1:0-4586 GCA_007376635.1 Candidatus Peregrinibacteria bacterium Greene1014_49 | reverse complement strand
TGAACGGATCGAGTGATGAACGGACGATGAACATCGTTTCCGTCTCCACAGCGTTTTGAGCCTCCTCTGCTGTCATCAGCAGTTCCTGCATTTTCTCGCCGGGGCGAATGCCGATATTTTTCGTTTGTACGGATGCCGGCTGCTTTCCATAAAACGGAGCCACTTCCTCGATAAGGATGGCGACAAAATCACTCAGGCGGAATGCCGGCATTTTCAGGATGAAGAGCTCTCCTCCCTGCATTTGTTCCATGGCGGAGAAAGTGAGGCTGACGGCTTCGGGGATCGACATGATGAAGCGCGTCATCGCGGGGTCGGTGATCGTCACGGCGGCACCGTCTTTGATCTGCTCGCAAAACGTGGGGATCATGGATCCGCGCGAACCCAGGACATTGCCGAAGCGAACGCTGCTGAAAATGATGGGATGCCGACCGCGTGAATACATCGCCGAAGTCATGAGGCGCTCCGCGAGCAGCTTCGTTGCGCCCATCACATTGCTCGGGCTCGCCGCCTTGTCTGTGCTGATGAAAAGCACGCGCTTCACCCCCTGTTGCTCTGCTGCCTCGATCACATTCTGGGTACCGATGACGTTGGTCTTTACCGCTTCGAAGGAATTGTATTCGCACAGTGGTACATGTTTGTATGCGGCACAGTGGAACACAAAATCAACTCCTTCCATGGCTCGCAGCAGTCGCGGGAAGTCGCGTACGTCGCCGAGGAGGTAGCGGATGGCATCAATGTCCCCGATCTTCTGGCGCATGATGAATTGCTTGTGCTCATCTCTGGAGAAGATGCGGACAGTCTTGGGATGTTGAGCGAGAAGCTGGCGCACGATTTCCGAACCGATCGAGCCGGTGGCACCCGTGACGAGGATCGTCTTGTCGCGGAAAAGGGAAGTCATAGGAACGGGTTTAGAGGCGAAGAATGCCATCTTTCACGATTCTACACACAGTCGCAACCTCTGCGCGCGAAAGATGCGAAGAAAACGGCAGCGCGACCGTACGCTCTGCAATCCTCTCCGTAACCGGATAATCTCCTTTATTACAGCCTTGTTTCTTGTAGAGGGGCTGCAGGTGGATAGGCGGGAAGTAGTTGTTGCAGCCGATGCCGCTGCTGCGCAGATGTGCGAGGAGTGCGTCGCGGTCTTTTTCGGAATGCTGCGGACTCATATGAGCGACGTACACAAACCAGCTGATATCCACGCCTTCTTGGTTCGGTGCGGGCGCGATGTGCTCTGCAAGCGGACTCAATTCCTCACGGTACCACTCCGTTATCTGTTGCCGTTGCTTTACAAAGTCCGGCAGTCGTTTCATCTGGCTTAAGCCCAGTGCGCAGTTGATGTCGCTGATGCGGTAATTGAAACCGAGCGTACGGTGCTCCAGCCAGCCGTTTCCTGGATCGCGTCCTTGGTTGCGTTCCATGCGCGCTTGCAAGGCAATGTCATCACGATCGGTAACGATCATGCCACCCTCGCCGGTCGTCATCTGCTTATTTGGGTAGAACGCGAACGTTCCGCAATCTCCAAAGGTGCCTGCCATCCTTTTTTTGCGTACAGAGCCGAGTGCTTCGCAGCTGTCTTCAATAAGAGCGAGTCCGTGTTTCTGCGCGATTGCCCGCAATGCGTCCCAGTCGGCGAGGTACCCGAACACATCCACCGCAAGGATCGCCTTCGTTTTCTTTGTGATGGCACGCTCCACTTGCTCCGGATCGATGCAGAACGTGCGCGGTTCGATATCCACGAAGCGGGGGATGGCGCGCTCAAAGAGCATGCAATTTGCGGATGCTACAAAGCTGAATGGCGTGGTGATCACTTCATCTCCCTCACCAATGCCAAGAGCGCGAATGCACAGGTGCAGCGCGCTGGTTCCACTGCTGACGGCTACCGCATGCTTTGCTCCGGTGTAGGATGCCATTGCCTTCTCGAATGCAGGCAACTGCGGTCCCAAGGAGAGATGCCTGGTGCGAAGAACGGCTACAACCGCGGCAATGTCCTCTTCACTGATGTCCGGTGAAGAGAGGGGAATAGATTCTACGGACATGGAGAAATGCTACAGTATTTCCATGACAGCACGTAAGAAGACGGTGCTCTTTATCACCGGCACCCGGGCGGAATGGGGATTTATGCAGTCAGCGGTTCTGCGCCTTTCAAAGAGTCCTTTTATAAAGGTGAAGGTTCTGGTCACCGGTATGCATACGCAGCGCCGCTTTGGATACACCCTCAGCGAAGTACGTAAAGCCATCCATGTGGATCATGTGGTGCCGGTTCAGGATTATGATGATCAGATGACGGCACTTGGCAAGGAGGTCGACGGTATTGGTCGGTACCTCAAGCGTCATCCGGCAGATGCACTACTGGTTGTCGGAGATCGTGATGAAGCGTTTGCAGGTTCTACCGCCGGAGTACATCTGGGTATCCCGGTGATTCATGTATCCGGCGGCGACGTCAGCGGTCCCATCGTGGATCAGTATCTGCGCAACGCGATCACATGCTTTTCCCGTGTGCATCTCGTACAAACGTCGCAGAGCCGCGAAAACGTACTGGCTCTCGGCGCAGATCCCCGTCTTGCAAAGATCGTCGGCTCCGCCGGGCTCGATGGATTGACCGCCTCTTCTCTTATGCGCAGAAAAGACGTTGCCCGCCATCTTGGACTCGATCCGGATCAAAGGTGGTTCCTGGTGCTCATGCACCCCACGATTCTCGACAATGCCCCCATCCCCCGGCAAATCCAGTCCGTGCTCCAGGCATTGCGCACGCTTCGTCCGAACGATGAGAAAATTATCCTGTATCCCAACGCCGATGAAGGCAGCGATTCCTTCATCCGTGCCATTGAAAAAACACGGGGAACACACCATTATCACCTTCTGCGGCATTTGCCTCGCATGGAATTTCTTTCCCTTATGCACGCCAGCGCCGCGCTCATCGGTAACTCGAGTTCCGGGCTCGTAGAGGCGGGACACCTGCGTGTGCCCTTTGTGCACATCGGGAATCGGCAGCAGCATCGGGAGCACGGATCCAACGTCCTCTTTTCCGGATATGACGCCGATGCCATTGTGCAGACAATCGATAAAGTGCTTTCGCCCGCCTTCCGAAGAAAGATGCTCAAGCATCCTTCACCATACCGCGGCGGCGCAGTTGCCGCACGCATGATTCAGACGGTGGAGCAATTCGTTCAATCCCTTTAATCATGCCGACTTTGCGCCAGACACTGTTTCAGGATCATCACATGCATTCCACGTACAGCGATGGGAAGCGGTCCATTGGGGAGTTGTTGGAATACAACCATCTGCATGATCAGTTGGATCTGACGATTTCCGATCACGTCAATAAAGCTACAGACTGGTTTCCACGGTGCGCCGAAGAAATCCGGAAGTATCGCGCGCAGTATCCACATTTCGCTATCCGCATCGGCTGCGAGGTGAAGATTCTGGAGGACGGTTCACTCAACACTACAAAAGAGATTATCGATGCCTGTGATGTCGTGATCGGGAGCGTGCATCATTTCACTAATATCAAATCCCTTTCAAAGGAAGAACTTTTGGAACGCGAGTACGCCCTGACAAAAATGATCACGGCGCATCCTGATGTGGATATTCTCGGGCATCCTTTCAGTATGTGTGATCGGTTTTATAAGATCGATCCGCCGCAAGAGTATGTAGAGGAGATATACCGTTTATGTGTGGAGAATGGCATGCAGTTTGAGTTCAATCACCAGCATGCACGCTCCTCCATCCGCGATCTGGTGGATCGGGAGATGCAAAAGGGCAACAGCCGCTATTTTTCCTTTGGCAGCGATCTCCATGAGGCGGCTGAGGAACTGGGAGATGCAGCTTTTTCCTTGCCGAAGCCCGTTACCGTGCTCGTCACTGGTGCGGGTGCCGGTATCGGTCAGAGCATTCTCAAGGCTTTACATCATTCCAAAATTAAGACGCGGGTAATTGCCGCCGATATGAACCCATTGGCGGCGGGAATGTACCGTTGCGATGCCGCGTACATCATTCCCCCCGTGCAGGATCCGGGGTACATAAAAAAACTGCAGCAGATCTGTTCCGCCGAACACGTGGAACTCCTTCTTATTGGTACGGATGTGGAATTGCCGGTACTCGCGAAGCATAAAGAGGCGTTTGAGAAGGCAACGGGAACGTGCATCATCGTGAGTTCTCCTCAAACCATCGCCATCGCGGATGATAAATGGAAGACGGTAGAGTTTTTGCGGACAAACAATCTCCCATTCGTCCGTTCGGCATTGGCAGAAGATGCGGATGCGTTTGTTCGGGAAACAGGTTTTCCCCTGGTGGTGAAGCCGCGCATTGGAGCGCGATCCATCGGATTTCAGGTGATACGCGATGTACCCACACTGCGTGCAGCCCTGCAGGAGCGCTCCGATTTGGTTCTTCAGGAATATCTTTCCGAAGAAGATGAAGAGTACACATGCGGAGCACTTTTCTGGGAGAGCACCTGTTACGGAGTCATTTCCATGAAGCGATGGTTGCGGAACGGCGACACGTACAAAGCTGTTGCCGAGCACAATCCGGATCTGGAACATTTCATCGAGAAGGTGGGGAAGGCGTTGCGCATTTCCGGACCGTGC
>VMGQ01000075.1 GCA_007376635.1 Candidatus Peregrinibacteria bacterium Greene1014_49 | reverse complement strand
TTCTCAATGAGGCGACGAATGAGATTCGCCATCAATACTTGAGTGCGGAAAAGGCTCGTACGATGCTCGGCTGGAAACCATTCTTCACGCTTGATGAGGGGCTGCGTCGAACCATAGAATGGTATCGTCACCATCTTCATTCATGAGTGGAAATCCAAAGGAACTCCGCGATCAGATTCGCTCACTTGTGAGAGAATATCATGCAGCCGCTTTTACCACGCAGCCGTTTATTGCGGGTAAGACGCCTGTGCCTGTCTCGGGGAGGGTATTCGATGAGGTGGAGCTGCAGTTTTTGGTGGATTCCGGTCTGGATTTCTGGCTCACAACCGGTCGCTTTGCGGCGCGGTTCAAGAGAGATTTCTCGGCATTTTTTGGACTCAAGCATACTCTGCTCGTAAATTCTGGATCGTCTGCAAATCTCCTTGCTGTTGCCGCACTCACCTCAAAAGCATTCGGGGAAAAGCGCCTGCAACCGGGCGATGAGGTGATCACTGTGGCAGCAGCATTTCCCACAACAGTGAATCCACTCTTTCAATACGGTCTCATTCCCGTTTTTCTGGATGTTACCATTCCTACCTACAATATTGATGTGCGTCAGCTGGATGCTGCCCTAAGTCCGCGTACCAAGGCGATCGTCCTAGCTCATACCTTGGGCAACCCCTTTGATGTGCATGCCGTCACCGCCTTCGCGAAAGCTCATGATCTCTGGCTTATAGAAGATTGCTGCGATGCTGTAGGTTCCACGTATGAAGGACGCCTTGTTGGAACATTCGGCGACGCAGCGAGCGTGAGCTTCTATCCGGCACATCATATTACCATGGGCGAGGGTGGATGTGTTCTCACGGATCGAGACGATGTACATAAGGCCGCCGAGTCTTTCAAGAATTGGGGTCGCGACTGCTGGTGTAAACCCGGTGCCTGCAATACGTGTGGAAAGAGATTCTCGTGGCAACTGGGGAATCTCCCCGCCGGGTACGATCATAAGAATATCTACTCGCACATCGGCTACAATCTAAAGCTAACGGACATGCAGGCAGCAGTCGGCTGCGCGCAAATGCAGAAACTTCCAAAGTTCATAGAGAGCCGCAAACACCACTTTCGTCTTATGCATGAAGGCCTGCGTGATCTGCAGGAATTTCTTGTGCTTCCGCAGGCGACAGCAGGATCCGACCCCAGCTGGTTCGGTTTCCCCATCGGCATCCGTGAGGGTGCGCCGTTCGGGAGAGAAGAGCTTGTAGGGCACCTTGAAAGCCATATGATCGCCACGCGTATGCTTTTTTGCGGCAACCTCACGCGCCAGCCCGCCTACGAAGATGTTCCCTATCGTGTGATTGGTGATCTTGCGGGGTCGGATTATGTGATGCGCAGTGTTTTTTGGATCGGTGTCTATCCAGGGTTGACGGAAGAGATGATCAGCTTCGTGCTGCAAACGCTGCATGATTTTTGTAAGAAGTCGGGCTCTATACACTCCACGATGGCGTGATACGCTTGTCCTATGAAGTTGATCAGCATTGTCACCCCTGCATATAACGAACAAGAGAATGTGTTAGAGGTCTATCGGCAGACGAAGGAAGTATTTACACATTTGCCCGGGTATCGCTATGAGCACATTTTTATCGACAATGCATCGACAGACCGCACGGTATCCATTTTACGGGAACTTGCAGCGGCTGATGCGAACGTAAAGGTTATCGTCAACGCGCGGAATTTCGGTCCCATCCGCTCACCGTACTACGGTTTGTTGCAGAGTACCGGCGACGCTGCGGTCTTGCTTGTGGCGGATCTCCAAGATCCTCCAAGGCTGATAAAGGATTTTGTCGAAGCATGGGAAAAGGGTGCAAAAATGGTGTTTGGAGTAAAAACACAGAGTGGAGAGTTTTGCTTATTCTTTTTGATCCGCACACTCTACTACAAGCTGGTGACGCGACTTTCCGATACAAAACTTGTCAAACATTTCACGGGATTCGGTCTCTACGACCGCGTGGTTCTGGAAACACTGCGGAAGATCGACGATCCCTATCCTTACTTGCGCGGCCTTGTGATGGAAATTGGCTTCGAGCCAGCGATCATTCCCTACTATCAGCCGGCGCGTAAGAGGGGAGTGACGAAGAACAACGCCTACGTCCTCTATGATTTTGCGATGCTTGGCATCACAAGCCACTCCAAAGTACCGCTGCGCATTGCGACCATGCTTGGGTTTTTACTTTCCACATTCGGCATCGTCGTTGCATTCGGATACTTCATCGCCAAGCTTATTTTTTGGAATGTTTTTGCCGCTGGCATCGCTCCACTGGTCATCGGCGGCTTCATCTTCTGCTCGTTGCAACTCTTCTTCATCGGCTTACTCGGCGAGTACATCGCTGCTATTCACACACAAGTACTTCGACGGCCGCTCGTCGTGGAGAAAGAGAGGATCAATTTCTGATGAACATCATGTTCCCTCCTGTTCTATCGGTTTCGCATGGGGCTCCATCTCTGTCATCGGCCGCCCAAAGGCAATCTTGGGGTAGACGTTGAGCTGCGGATCAATCATCACCTGCAGGAGTTGGGGTTTCGCCGGATCCGTCCATAGCCACCGCAACAATTCGTCTGTTTCGGATGGATCCGTGAGTGTTCTGGCTTGTATGCCGTACGCCTCTGCGATGCGGGCGAAATCGGGGGCACTGTAGCCCCACACGGTCGATTGGTAGCGCTTCTCGAAGTATGTCTCTTGAAATTGTCGCACCATGCCATGACAGTGATTATGGAGGATGACGATCTTCAGTGGCAGGCGATTGCGCACCACGGTCTGGAGTTCCTGAATATTCAACTGGAAGCTTCCATCTCCTGCAATAACAACAACCGGATGGGGGCGTGAAACCAGCGCGGTACCGATGGCTGCAGGGAGGGAAAACCCCATCGCTCCCATTCCGCCTGATGTGAGAAATCGCTGCCCTGCCCTAAGCTCCAGCGATTGTGCTGCCCACATTTGGTGTTGCCCGACATCTACGACATACGCTGCTGCATTACGCGCATGTTGTGAGAGTTCATGCATGAATACATTGGGATGGATGCCCTGCACGTTCTGGAGTTCCAGAGTATCCGGCCACTGTGTGCGTAGAGCACGTATCTCCTCTAGCCAGCCAGAATATTTGTGCGCTTGCGTTTGCGGGCAGTCCCGCAGAGCCTGCACGAGGAATCCGTGGACATCGGAGACCACTGGCGTACAGCCGAGGATCCGACTATTGATCTCCGCTGGATTGCAATCGATGTGCATAATCATACGGTTCCCTTTCCAGGAAACGGTATCTGCCCCTGTCTGTCTTATATCCAGACGACTGCCGAGGACGATGATGCAATCACTTCTGCCAACAGCCAGGTTAGCCCAGCGGTTACCGTAAGCGCCGATCATGCCGATGGAGAGGGGATGCGACCTTGGCAGAACATCGAGCCCCAGAAGCGAATGCACCACGGGAATGCCCGTGTGCTCAACAAAGCGAGCACAAAGCTCCGCTGCACCCGCTGCACGTACGCCATTTCCCACCAGAAGCAGCGGACGAGAGGCTACCAACAGATGTTTCCAGACGTCATCGAGGGCGAGTGGTTTCTCTGTCTGCACCAGCTCCGGAGACGCTATCCATGCGGGAATATCACTGCGTTGCAGATCCATAGGGATATCCACGAGCACTGGACCAGGTCTTCCGTCGCTTGCGATTGCGAATGCACGCTCCAGAGAAGGCAGTACGTCCGTCGCCTCCTTCACCTGCCAAGCTGCCTTGGTGATGGGTGCAGCCATGGAGACAATATCTGCTTCCTGAAACCCTAACTGGCGGATAGCGCGATCTCCTTTTAATTCATATCGATTCACTTGTCCTGTGAGGAAGACCGCGGGCGATGAATCGAAAAAGCAACTGCCGATTCCCGTGAGCAAATTTGTGGCACCGGGCCCACTTGTAGCCATTGCCACTCCGGGTACCCCCGTCATGCGTCCTACAGCATCCGCCGCGAAGGCCGCCCCTTGTTCATGATGCATGCTGATGATGGGTATTTGTCGGTTGTGCAGCGCATCCAATATGTGGGTGATCATGCCCCCCACCACTTCAAAGACGCATGGGACGCCCTTGTGTTTCAAGAAATCAGCAATGACCAGGCTCGCTTTCATGGGACGAGTATAGTCCAGTATGCTCACCACATGCGGATTTTTCTCACGGGGGCTACGGGATATATTGGGCGTTTCCTTTTGCATGAGCTCGATCAAAAGGGTTTTAAGCACATTACTTGTCTCGTCAGAGACCCCTCATCCATCCATCAACAGAGTTCCTCTCTTCGGGTGGTAAAGGGTGACATCGTACGACCGGAGACATACGCGGAAGATTTGCGGGGATGCGATGTCATTGTGCATCTTGCGGCCGCGGTCGGTCGCGCAGGGGAGGCAGAGCATTTTCGCGTGAATGTGGAGGGTACACGCATCCTTCTCGCCGCCGCAGAAGCTGCAGGAGTGCCACATTTTCTTCATGTCTCAAGTATCACCGTCAATTTTCCCCAAAAATGCCACAGTGCTTACGCCCGTTCAAAGGAGAGGGCGGAGGAGCTGGTGCGGTTCTCCAGTCTCGACTGGGCGATTGTGCGTCCTACGATCGTTCTCGGTCCTAGATCCCAACCCTGCCGTTGCCGCTCATGTTCGGTTCGGGAAGAGCACATCTGCAACCCGTTGATGTGCGCGATGTTGTGCTTTTTCTCACAGCACTCCTGAAGGAGCCATTGTTGAGTAGAGAGACCATGGAGCTTGGCGGTCCCGAAGTTCTTACTTTCAACGACATGATTAAGCGAATCCGTGGCAAGCAATGTCCAATCCTGCATGTGCCGACAGGCCCCATCATTGCTGTACTTGCCCTTATGGAAAAAATCTTTCCGTTACCCCTTCCATTCACAGCCGGACAATTCTACGGATTATTATACGATACCGTTGCCCACTCACATCCAACCGTCAAACGGCTGTTGCCTGTCAGGCGTGGTCTCACATCCATGCTCGAGGAAAGTGGCGGGGCATAAATACACTGTGAGCACTGTCATTCGGCCGCTAGCCATGGCAATTGCTCTCCTCGAAGGATCTGCCACGAGTGTTTCAAGAGGGTTCGTAACGAAAAGCTCAGCAAAACGTCGTGCGTTCCAGAGGGGATGGGGAGAGTGACAAACAGGCTGTGGGCGATACCGCTTTCAACGGAACCTCCGTCTACGCGCACAGTCCAACCAGGCAAAGACGCGGCTCTGATTATGAGCCACTGGGGGTCTGCCGTTGTCACTTGTACACGGATTATTCGTGGTGAACGTTGTGCGGTGGTCATGGATCCCTTTGCGGAGAACATCTGCACTCCTGTGCATTCTTTGCATTCGATCACGGTACCGTGTCGGCTTCCTGTAGGATCTTCCAGGAACTGGAAGACCGTATCTTCATCAGGCTCAAGAAATGTCACTTTCTCTGCAAAGGAGATAAACGGCTGGGCATCGGGGTTACGGTAGAGAGAAAGGGGAGAGCCGGCCGGCAGTGTTTTCTGTCCTATCCTTTCCAAAGGCATTCCTTCCACTGGCCATGTTGTAAGGAGCCATTCAATGCCAAGGATGTTGAGCAATTCATGCATGCGGGCAGGGGGGATAGCTGGTCCTTGCATACTCATGCGCATCAGTGGCTCTGCGCCAATCAACCAATTCATACGCTCGATGCGTCTGGACATCAGCGGCTCATAGAAGCCTGCCGAGGAGATGCCCCAGAAGAGATTCTCATTGGGCAACAGCAATAGCATTCTGGCGTTGACCATCTCTTCCGTGTTCTTTTTGCCCGGCAGCATGTCTCCGAGCAGAGCCTTCGATTGCCCCGGACGGAAAGAGAGAAGAGCGCCTCCTTCGTGTGTCATTTGCTTGAAGAACTCGGGTCTCGTCTCTGTCTGTACGTGTGGGGTACTGACACTCACCATCCAGGGACCCATAAAAACTACGAAACTGAAGATGCAGGCAGCGCTCGCCAAGAGCGGTCGCGCTTGTTTGGATACGTACAGAAGTACATGTTCATGGAGAACGGTGCCCGTGATCAGCAGAGAGAGCGCATAGCGCAGCAGCTTGGTATCGGCCGGGTTAGAGTTCCACAGTGCGACCGCCAGTATATATTTACTGAAGAGAAGGCAGATCCCCGTAGTGATGCAGATAAGCGAGAGCATGTGCTGCAGGCGCGGGTAGCGATGGGTTATGACATCTTGGAAACCCACGCAGAAGACAGGAATAAGCCAGATATTCTGAAGGGCAATCCAGCGGGAAGGCGGTCCGATTGTGCTGATAAAGGGGAGAGAGAAGAGGAGTTTTGAAGTGATGGGTGCAGCGAAGGCCAGTGTGCACAGGAAGCCTGCAAAGTACCCCCATATGCGTTTCTCTTGCCATCGCTTTACCAGAGCCAGGATGACACAGGTGAAAAAGAATGCCCCCAAGTAGGGCGACAAAAAGTC
>VMGQ01000074.1 GCA_007376635.1 Candidatus Peregrinibacteria bacterium Greene1014_49 | reverse complement strand
CGATCAATATCCTGCTTTTATTTCCCCTCACAAAACCCCGTCAATAGCTTCTAACCTTGTCCCAAAGCCACGATCATAGAAGGGTTAGGGAGAGGGGATTTGAAGATAGTGGGGCATTGGATGCTTCAATCGGTTTCCACTTTCTTTGCTCGTGCAAAGAAAGTGGAGAAAGAAACACGTCGGTCGCAGGTGGAAAAGCGCCTACGCATCTGGCGCGAAGGGAGCGGAAAACGCGAACTCGCTCCTCGCTGCGGCTCGTCGCTCAAACAGCGCGTTTTCTCGCGCTCCCTTCGCTGGATGCGTGACGGCGCTTTTCCAATGCGACCGTCCTTCTTTTTCTTAGAGTGGGCTCCCCCTTCCTCCCGTGGAGGAAGGGGTCAGGGGATGGAGGAGATCCCGTAGAGAGGGTTGGGTGAGGCCTGAGGGAATCTACATCGAAATAAATAGCAATCCGAACATACTGATAAGCAGCAGAGCACGCATAGAAGGGCATCCTAGTCCTGCGATAAATTCATTTACAAGATGGAATTGCTAAAGAGCCCTTGCAGGAGAGGCAAAATGTGAACACAATTTTATTTCAATCTTTACGATTTTCGCGGGCGAATTTCTCGGATTCTCTTTGCATGAAGCCAACAATGTCATCATCCGGTGCACTCCGGTTGCGCATCTCTTTTAGGCACTTCATGCACTGGTGTACGATCATCCACCCCTTTTTTGCATGTTGGTCGATGCGAATGGGCTTCATCAGCCCAAGGCACAGAGATTTTCGGTCTCCAGGCCCCTCTTCATCGACATGCTTGGAGTAGAGGCAAGCCGGGCATTGATTGCGGTAGCTGCCGTTCGTCAGAACCCCCACGGATGTTCCGCAGTGGTCACAGATGAAGGATTCTTGGCGGGTGATAAATATCATTGTTGCTGAGTTTACTCTCCGTAACGCCCGAGTGCTGATTGCTCAAGTGCTCGGTCACTTTGTCCGCGGGGAAGGCGATCTTGGCTGCTACAGATATCGTCTACGTAGCGCTCCCAAGCTTCAACATCCTGCGGATCGGGAACGGGATGTTCCGCTGCTTCCAGCATTCTCAGTTGCTCATTGAAGCGTCCAAAAGCATCGTTCCTTGTATGGTATGTTATTAGCGACCGCTCCTGCGCATGACAAAAATCAACGTCATCACATAGTTTTTGTTGCTGCCCCAAAGTCCAATCCACATATGTGTGAGGTACAATGTTTAACCCTTTGGGCTCATGTGCCCATGTGCGGTTAAACCAAGCCGGAGAGGAAGGATAATTCATGAGCTGAAGCGGAAATGCATAACGTCACCATCGGCGACGACATATTCTTTCCCTTCTGCCCGCATTTTTCCAGCATTTTTGGCTCCTAATTCACCAGAAAATTGAACAAAATCTGTATACGAAATAGTCTCGGCTCTGATGAATCCCTTTTCAAAATCACTGTGGATGACGCCGGCGGCTTGTGGGGCAGTCATTCCTTTGGTTATGGTCCATGCGCGGACTTCCTCGGGACCTGCGGTGAAGTAGGTAATGTAGCCGAGAGCGCAAAATGCAGCGGCAATCAAGCGGTCAAGACCGGAGGTGGTGACACCCAAGGATCCCAAATATTCCTTTGCTTCTTCGGGGGTAAGATCTGTCAGATCCTCTTCGATTTTTGCAGAGATGACGACGAGAGGTGCTTCGGACGCCAGGCCTAATTTCTTTTTCCATTCATCGGGAGATGCTGAGCTCAGTTGTGCCTCCGAAACATTCACGCCGTAGACCATCGGCTTTCCCGTAAGGAGCTGGAAGTCTTTGAGTTGTAATCGCTCTTCTTCATTGAGAGGCAATGCAGATGCCATCGTGCCTTTTTCTAAGCCTGCTTTGATTTTTTCAAGGAGGATTAAGGTCACTTTTGCGTCCTTGTTGCCGGTACGTGCTGGCCCTTGTTCCTTGTCCATTCTCTTTATCACCGTTTGAAGATCAGAAAGTGCCAGTTCTACTTCAATGATTTCACGGTCGCGCTTGGGATCAACCGAACCCTCAACGTGGATCACTTCGCCACCTTCAAAACCCCGGACGAGGTGGCAGATCGCATGGACTTCCCGGATGTGGCTCAGGAAGGCGTTTCCAAGTCCTTCACCTTTGCTTGCACCCTTCACAAGTCCGGCGATATCGACAAATTCAACAATAGCAGGGATGACTTTCTCCGGTTTCACCATGTCGGTGAGAATCTTAAGTCGTTCATCGGGAACTTCCACAATGCCAATATTTGGATCAATCGTGCAGAATGGATAGTTTGCGGCCTGCGCAGCGCGCGTTCGCGTAAGGGCATTAAAGAGCGTCGATTTGCCGACGTTGGGAAGCCCTACAATTCCAATTTTTAAAGCCATGCCGAGGTACTCTATAGCAACGATCAAATTCTTCAATAGGTTCAATATTCCGAGATAATTGACAAAAATGAATTATTTGACATAATTACTAAAATTTCATAAAATACCTTCCTATGCAACTGCGCCCGATTTTCGGCATTACGCTCATCACAGCATTACTCCTGCCTTGTATAGAGGTACGAGCTGCAATATTTGCCGATACTTCGAACACTCCCTATGCGACTGCTTTTGACTATCTTGCACGTTCCCAGATCATTGGGGGATATAGCGATGGATCGGGGAAACCCTATGCCACATTGAACCGAGCGGAAGCTTTGAAGGTGGTCATGACTATGCGCAGCGAGGATCGTGCACGTACGGAGCGGGTGCGTATGGCATTGCCTCCGCTTCCCCTCTTTTCCGATGTAGACCAGAGGAGTTGGTATGCGGCTTACATCGAAGCAGCATTTGAGCGCCAGATTGTCACGGGGTATCCCGATGGATCCTTTCAACCATCTCGCAGCGTTACTGTGGAAGAGGCGATCACTCTCCTTCTTCGTACGTATGGCAGTAAAGGAACTCCTGGGGCTGCAGTACTTTCCCCATACATGGAAAATCGCGATGGGCAGTGGTTCACGCCCTACCTCAACGCGGTGGTCGGAAAAAATCTGGTGATGCATCAGGGGAAGATGACGCTTGGGACACCCATTACCCGCGGGCAGTTTTTTGATATTGCGTACCGTTTGCACTCCATTACTGCAGAGCAGCAGACGGCATTCACCGGAGCGGAGCCGCAAGGAGGAACTGCGGTACATACCACGGGACTCGTGCAACGACTACAGGGTGGAAATATCATCAGTGTGCCACAGCCGGCTGGAGTGGCTGCTCGGGTAACTTCGCCTTACGCTTCCCAGAAGTATTTTGCAGTTACATTGCCGAGTATCGGCATTACCGATCTTGCAGTGATCCATCCTACGGATCCTTTCTCAAGCCAAGGGGTTATGGAGCCTCTCCAAAATGGTGTTGGGCACCTCTTCGGTTTCCCCGGCGGCGGTGGAAAAGTAATGATATACGGTCACAGTTCGGGTTACCCTTGGGATCGCTCGCAGTACACGAAGATCTTCCGGAAGATCAACGAGCTGAAAACAGGAGATCGCGTGTACGTTACCTATGATGGGAAAATGCATGTGTATGAAGTGACGTATGAGGAATCGGTATCCGCTTCAGACACAAGTAAACTTAACGATAATGGAAATGGAGAGGAATTAATCCTCTATACCTGCTGGCCGCCGGATTCGATAGCGCAGCGATATCTGGTGCATGCGGTGCCGGTGGAATCGATCGCGTTGCGGTGAAATTCATTGTGGATAGAATAGGTGTCCTCCCTCTATGCCTCTCGGTTACATCGTCGGCTTTGAAGATCCCCCTATAGGTAATGAAGAGTTTTTCTAAAAAGCCCGTGCAACAGCCGAACAACTGCGAACATACGATGTAGGAGCAATGGCTATTGATCCAGCCAATAATAGATTCTAGTTGGCATGTTTTGAGTACAGTACCTATCACGCTGTTCAAGAAAGGCTATCTGAGCTTGGATTAAGACAAATCATTGATTCCTCTGCATAGGACGGATCACAGATCCGTCTCTACGGAGACATGTATCTTTGTCAAGTGTACGTACGTACAGCTGACAATCGGGAATTTTCTCCTATTCTTGGAGGATGACCATATTTCAAGATCGGTATCGGGTGGAAACGTCACGCCTACGTGGAAAGGATTATGGGGAAGTGGGGACATATTTTGTGACGATGTGTACCAAGGGGAGAGAACATTGGTTTGGAGAGGTACGGAATGAACGGATGATATTGAATACGGTGGGCATGATTGTGGCGGAAGAAATTGTAAAAACGCCATTGTTGCGAAAATATATTGTGATCGATACGTGGATTGTCATGCCGAATCATGTGCATATGATTGTGGATATTTTGCCCAATAGTGAAACATCCACCGTAGAGACGGCACGTTGTGCCGTCTCCCAAGATGTTGCAATTCTTATACCAATGCCGCGATTAAAGCCAAATTCTTTAGGTTCCATCGTTGGAAGAATAAAGGCGGCATCAGCATGGAGAATTCGGAAGGCCGGTTACAGAAATTTTGCATGGCAAGAACGATTTCATGATCGCATTTTACGAACGGATCGTGCGATTGAAAATGTGCTGTATCAGTCCACCTGTAATTGCACTCCTGCTGGGTCGATGCCCATTGTAGCAGAAACTGCATCGGTGATTGTAAATCG
>VMGQ01000073.1 GCA_007376635.1 Candidatus Peregrinibacteria bacterium Greene1014_49 | reverse complement strand
ATCCGCCTGTTGTAGATCCACCCGTTGTTGAACCACCTGTCGTTGTTGCCGAGCCACCTGTCGTTGAACCAGCCGTGGTTGATCCGCCTGTTGTCGATCCGCCTGTTGTAGAGCCCCCTGTTGTAGATCCCCCTGTTGTAGATCCCCCCGTGGTTGATCCGCCCGTTGTAGAGCCACCCGTGGTTGAGCCACCCGTTGTAGATCCGCCCGTTGTTGTCGCTGAGCCTCCTGTTGTTGGACTTCCTGTTGTTGGTGAACCAGTTGTGGGACTTCCTGTGGTCGGGCTTCCTGTGAGAGATCCAACCGGACCCGTGGAAGTCATCGTGAAACTCCCAGTTGTACTCACACCCATACCAATGGGATCATTACAGTTTAGATCAACCCCGCAAAGTCTCTCTATCGCCTGACACTGGACCGTACATGTCGGCGTACCCGTCACATTGCAAAACGTATCCCCATCAGCAAGGTCTATAGTAAGCACACCGCCACCGGGACAGGTGAGAGTAGAGCGGGCATCGCCATCGCTGGTTGTAAAATCCTTACAATCTGGCGAAAAGAAGTACGGCACTTTTGGAGACTTTGGCCACGGCCTCCAGCAACAACCAGGAAATTCGCTCCCGCCGCAAACCTCGCCAGGAGTGCGATGCACGTTGTACACACTTTCATCGGGAGGAGGCTTATTATCAGAATCGGTGCAATCAGGTACTTCGAAATCTGCATCGTCATCTCTATTGTTGCAACTTGCTACGCAAACATCTTCTATACAAGTTGAGTTCGCATATTTGCATTCCGGACGTACGGCGGCTGGTCCACCAAGGGGCATGATGCAAGGCACCATTGCACATGAGACACCATCATCGACTGGTGGTAAGAATCCGCACACTGGCACCACTTGCGCCTGAGAAGCGCTGTACGGAGACGACTGCATCAGAAACGCCGCCGGCACGAGGGCGACACTCAGAGATGCGACAACGAGTGACCGACTGTGCCGTGCAAGAATTCCATGCAAAAACATCATTCTTGGAAAGAAGAATAGAGGAGATCGGAGAAAAAACAACGGAAGCAGGTGAACCGCACACAAGACTCATCCCATGCGAACACTCGATTCCTCTACTGCCTGTGATACAATACATTTGTTCCTCTAAGCACGATGTCCACACCACGTACACCTTCGGCACATCGTCAAACCACTATGGCAAGTCTGCGACCGGTCGTGAAGCGCATTGCACGGAAACATGGCGCAACGAATGTGCGTGTTTTTGGATCTTTTGCCCGAGGCGAACAACGCAAGACAAGTGACGTCGATCTTCTTGTGGAATTACCCAAAGGGAGCAGCCTCCTCGATCTTGTGGGGTTGAAAATAGATTTGGAAGACGCTCTTAAGAGAAAAGTGGACGTCTTGACTGATCAAGGCATCAGTCCCTATCTCCGTGATCGCATCCTTCAGGAAGCCCAACCATTATGAAAAAAGATCCTCGCGTGTATCTGCTGCACATTCGCGATGCACTGAGCTGCATCGAACGCTACACCAAAAAGGGAGAGGCTTCCTTTTTCTCGGATGAAAAAACACAGGATGCGGTGATCTACAATCTGGCAATTATCGGGGAAGCCGTCAAAAAACTTCCGAAATCTCTTCGCGAGGAATATGCATCTATTCCATGGAAAAAGATTGCAGGCATGCGGGATGTGGTGATTCACGATTACGACAGCACCGAAATACCGAAAATCTGGAATGTCGTCCACCGTGATCTTCCTGTTCTCCGCGAGACAATCGAGAAGTTGCTGGAAGAACACCCCTCCAAGGAATAACAATCGCGCTGTCACGATGTGCATATCTCATCGCAATCTGCCAAGATGCGCTCCGTGCTCAATCGGAAACACTGCAAAGAATGGGCGATCGTCACCTTCTGTCTGTGGCACATGACTGCCATCGCACTCTTTGTGCTTCCCGGCGATGTGCTCTCCGATCCGGTCGTGGCGCGCGCAAAAGCGATTACGACGCCGTATGTGTATAGCCTCACCCAATGGCAGTATTGGAATATTTTCGCACCCGATCCTTTGCAGCGATCTTCTACATACCGCATCGATCTTCTCGCAGAGGATGGCACGTGGTTCCCCGTACACGTTATCGACTATGTGAGCCTGCCGTGGAATGCGCGTGCGAAGGAATTCAAGATTCTTGAAAATCTGGAAGAGAATTGGCAAGGGATAGTGCCTTCGTACCTCCAAACATTCTGCAGGACTCTTTCCATACCGAATGGAAACCGGATCCGACTGATGGCGGTGTCTTTTGTTCTTCCGGCGGAGCTTGAGCCACTCAAGCACGCCGCAGCTCTCGAGCTCCCGATGACAGAGAGAGAACTTGGTTCCACCATCTGCAACGCACCATGAGAAATCTCCGCGCATCTATCGGCAAGCGTATCCACCGGTTCTGGTTTCGACCGGTCTCGGCTGCAGGATTTGGTCTCATGCGCATCGCATTTGGTGTTACAACACTCATCAATCTCTCAATGGAAGCGAGGAATGTAGAACGATACTTCGGACCATCGGGCATTCTCCCGAGAGATCTTGTCCCTTCTGTACTCCGTCAACAGTGGCGCTTTTCTCTGCTTGATTATGTCGGTGCCGAGACCACGGGATATCTCTACTTGATCCTGCTGGCCTGCCTCGTTTTTGTGATCCTCGGTGTGGGAACGCGTCTCATGCTTCTGATCAGTCTCGTCCTCCTGTATTCCTTCCATGAATACGGAATTATTCTTTTGGACAGCGGAGATTCTCTGCTCCATCTCATCGGTTTCATCCTACTGCTCTCCCCGTGTAACCGGACGTTCACGCTGAAAAATCTAGAAAGAAAATGTCAGGCGATCGCTGCGGGAAAAGAGGTTCGACCAAAAAAAACGCCGACCATGCCGATCTGGCCGTATCGGCTGCTGCTCTGGCAGATGGTTCTCATTTATGTAAGCTGTGCCTACGCAAAAATGTCTGGGCCGACGTGGTTTTCGGGATCGGCAATTGCCATTGCCATTCATCATGGACACTTCTCACGTTTCCCGATTGCATTCACAGACTGGTTCACGCGCTTCAGTCCCAGCATCGGCTACTTCACGATCTTCACACAACTTGGCTGGGCGCTGCTGATTATTCTGCCGATGTTCGCGTGGATCGGCATCAGGATTCCCACTGGAGGACTCAAGCGATTTTTGATTTTTTCCGGCATCATCGTACACACTGGGATCCTCGTGATGATGGATGTGGGGACATTTTCGCTGGCGGTGTTCACGGCGTATTTTGGACTGCTGCTGGAGGAAGACTTCGAAGCTATAAAGAAGTGGCGCACATGGATACATTCCTTCAAACAAGAACCTTTGGGTCTAACGGTAAAATGAGAAAGAGAAATCATGATCCCCTCTCCCAGCCCTCCCCCTCGAGGGGGAGGGGTAATTAGATTGGATACTTTCAACAAAAATCACGATGGTTTTTTCTGTCTCATTCTCTCAGAGCCACATAGCAACAACTACTGCGGCCTATAGAACAACCGCTGAATTCCCGAGATAATTTTGCTGAAGATACTCGGTCGCGCTTGCGATGCCGGAGAGACGCAAGGATCACCCGCGGAAACTCCCTCAGGATTTTCCCCTTCTCCAGCCTTCAGCCGATATTTGTTGAGCTGGCACTCGAGATGGCAGCCATTGGTGTAGGGGCAATACTCTTCCTCGAATGGTGCATCATCCAAAGGAGCTTCCTCCTCTGGGGACATTGCTTCTGTCCCCCTATCGTCGGGAATGGGATCCGGGACGCCAGCAGGAGGTGATACCAGAGAGGGGCTGGGCGACGGAGATACGCACACTGAGCAATCATCCTCACCTTCCCCGGAAAGCCACTTACAAGCACCTCGTGCATCGCAACCCATGTGACACCCTCTTGCGATACAGGCCGGTGGCTCCGGTGTCCCTGGAGTAGGAGTAGTGCCCGGGCCAACGGGATCTGGATGAGGAATGTAAGGCGCGTCTTCTTCGCCGAAGAGGAAAGTATTGATGACGCTGCGGAAGGTGGGGGGAGCTGCGGAGGTGACAGCGTCTCCTGGTGCCCTGACAGCAGGGGGTGCAACGGCACTTGGAAGTGAGGGGGTACCCGTACAAACACGGTTTCCTATCGGTCCCTGGCATGTTAATCCTCCGCAACAATCCGATGGAATGAAGCAACTGGTACCCGGCACTGCACAGCAGACCGCAGTACCAATGCAATCATTATCCAGACAGTCAATGCCTCCGCCGCAATCATTATCCTGACCATCGCCGCATTGGTTATTAAACGTCGTGGATTCGTATCCGGTGCAACAGCGAGGGGTAGAGAGGGTAGGAAAGCCTACACATAACCCAACATCGCCAGCGACGCTGGACAGTCTACAGGCTGCTCCAGATGGACAATTCGGATCACTGCAATCCGTCCAGCCATCGGCATCATTATCTACCAAATCAGCACAATCCGTCTCTGTCGCAGAAGTACATACAAGAGAAGACGCACATTCTGGCTCTGAGCAATCAGTTGCACCATCACAGTCGTTATTTATACCATCATTGCAAAAGCCTATTTCTGAATCTGGACCCGGACAAATGCACGCTCCTGCACTGCATATTTTCCCATTCCCAGTCCCGCAGGAAACTCCTAAACAGTCCACGACGCACGAACACAG
>VMGQ01000072.1 GCA_007376635.1 Candidatus Peregrinibacteria bacterium Greene1014_49 | reverse complement strand
TTGGTGGATCTTCTGCGTGCGTCACGGGCATCACCGGATCTCCATGAGGATACTGTCTCTGGAATGGTCGCGACCGTCGCATCTTCAGAAGGAGAAAGCCTTCTCTGGGAGACCATGTCGATCGGTTCGTCTGCAGAGATGTTTCTCGCTTTCCGCAACACCGATCACACTCTGACATTCATCCATCATGCAGATGCGAAAATTCTTACTGAGCAGATGTCTCTTCCCGAAGCATCTGCACGGTTTTCTGGTACGGAAGCCGCAGTGCAAGGATTGTACGGAGCGGATGGCATGCACACAGGGAAAGAGTTCTTTTCTGCGTTTCGTGCTATCCCAGGTATGCAGGCAACACTTGTGTTGAGCATACCAAGATCTGCTGCGCGTACGGGGATAGAAGCGTTCTCCATTTTTCTTGCGGGTGTCACTGCATTCATTCTGGGGGCTGCTTCAATCCTTTCAGTACTCTTTGCGCATGGTATTACCCGCTCGATTCATTCTCTCTTGCGGAAAGTGGGGAAGCTCTCGCCCGGTCACTGGGCCTTCCCGCGTACCATTCGCACCGGGGACGAAGTGGAGCTTCTCGATGCGGTCGTTGCAGATCTCACGCTGCGGCTTCGCGATACCTTCGGTGCCATGGAGGGAGAAATCGTTGCGCGCACGAGTGCTCTTAAAAAGCAATTTATGCAGGATCGGGCGATCCTCGAAACGATCGAGCATGGCGTCATCTTGTTCGATGTTGCAGGGAACATTACCGGAGCAAACCCGGCCGCTGAACGATTGCTCTGTGTGCGCTCCGGTTCCCTTCTCAAAAAAGATATCGCTGAATGCCTTCCTTTGCGTACCCATCGCAAAACTTTCGTTGGCTCTCAGCACCCCGTTGCTCGTTGCCTTGCAAAGCACCAGCGCTTCCACCAGCGGCCGGATACGCACTTGTGCGTCGTGCGCACCGATAGAACGCTATTGCCAATTCAGCTCGTTGTCTCTCCTATTCTTGAGCGGGGAAAGTGTACGGGTGGGCTCGCTGTTTTTCAGGATGTCACTGAAGAGCGTCAGCTGGATTACATGAAATCAGAATTTATTTCCCTCGCCTCCCATCAGTTGCGCACTCCCCTTTCCGCAATTCTTTGGTACATTGAGTTGCTGGAGGAAAAAAAAGGAACACAACTCAATACAGAGCAGCGCTCTTATATTCATGAAATGCACACATCTGCGCAGCGCATGAGTGGACTCATTGATGCACTTCTCCAAGTGTCCCGTCTTGAAGGTGGTGGCATCCGTCCAACACAGAAGACTGTCGATCTGGAACAATTCCTTCGGGATATTGCGGAAGAATCCAAGGCACTCGCCAAAGATAGTAGCATTGCACTGGCGCTTCGCACTTCGGGACGTTCTGTGAAAGTGAAAACGGATGCCATGCTCCTTGCGGTGGTCATGCAAAATATCCTCAGCAATGCCGTAAAATATTCCAAAGACGGCGGGCAAATCACCATATCCCTTCAGACTGTGCGAGGATTTGCTGAGATCATCGTGGAAGACAATGGCATCGGCATCCCCAAGAGCGAGCAGCAGCACCTTTTTCAGAAACTCTTCCGAGCGAATAATGTCCATAAAGTTGATGCGACTGGAAGCGGTCTTGGGCTCTATATCAGCAAGATGGTGATGGAGACCCTCGGAGGATCGGTCAGCCTGAAGAGTAAGGAGGGGAAAGGGACGACAGTGACGGTGCGGTTGCCGGTAAAATGACTCGGATATCCGAATTTCCTTTGAGGATTCATTGTCATAAGCGTTCTCCCATGAGAAAATAGGAGTCTGCTCCTTGGGTGATCGCCCTGTACCGGAGCGTAAGCGACTGGTACGGGGAGGAACGTCCGGGCTTCAAAGGAACACCATGCGGGTAACACCCGCCGCGGCGGCGCATATTCCATCTTGGATGGAAGAAGGCCGTCGTAGGACAAGTGCCACAGAGACGAGCTTCGCGCGCGCAAGCGTAGTGAAGGTGCAACGCCCCGGGAACCGGGGATCCGGATCTGTCATAGATGTAGCTTAAAACGCTGCATTCATGTCCAACCGGATTGGTAAACTCTTGGTGAAGCAAGGAGGATTTGGGTGCGCGGAATCCGCTTTGGTTCCAAAGTGCCGCATACCCCTCCGCTCGAGCCTAGCAGCAATGCCTGGCCTAGATAGATGATCGCCTCCTCGGAGTAATCCGAGAAGACAAGACCCGGCGTATAGAGGAGCAGCAGTAAGAGAGCCGCAAGGCTCTCTTTTCTGGAAAGCAAATGGCCGCGCCACGTGATTGCGCGCAGGGACGTAAAGCCGCTACGCGGCCACGTCCCACGTAAAATGGCTGCTCGCTTTCGCTGCGCGCAATTTTACGTGGAGCCGCTTCGGGGATTTGAACCCCGGACCCTCTCATTACAAGTGAGATGCTCTACCACTGAGCTAAAGCGGCATCGTGCGGATAGTGTAGCGTCCGGAAGCAGGTCTGGCAGGTGTTTTTTGGGGCAATAGGCTGATTTCCTTACTTCCTCTCATAGGGAACTCTCTATTCCTCCCTGTTTATATTTTCTGAAACAGAGCAGCGTAGATACTCCACATAAAGAAGTACCGCTGATCACAGTGCGTTTGCCAAGGGATGTTTTGCGCACGAATACGTCGATATCCATGACACTTCATTAGTGCATCGAGAGCCTTTTCCGGAGAGCCATTCGGTGTTCCGTATCCCCCTTTTCCCAGCCATTTTTCAGGGGGAGTAAATATTTCCTGCCAATTAAAGGGTGCAGTCAAAAGGATATGACCATGCGGTTTGAGTATCCTAGAGCAATGCCGAATAAATACTTCTGCATCCAACACACGGTCAATTACAGCTGAGGAGATGATCATATCGATTGATGCGTCAGCGAATGGAAGGGACGCGTCATCACCGACAAAAAACTCCACATTGCGCGTCGGGATCATGACGGGGATGTGTAGCGTGAGGGTCTTTTCCCCTGCATACGCATTTTGGCTCTGTCCGAGCGTGACGTGTAATTCTTTGGTTCGCAAAATATCTCTGGCATGGCGGATATGCAGCTGAGATGGGTCAATGCCGATGACCTGTCCGGCGTGTCGGGCGCACTCAAAGGTCAAACGACCGACGGAACATCCTAGGTCCACTACGGTGGACGCCTTGGAAAGCACTCCGCCGAAGATGGTGAAGAGATCAGTATAGTACGATGAATCTCCACGCGTGAAAAATCCCGGTAGGTCGAACGTTGCCAGCTGATCCTTGCTTGCTGCCTTCGCAATCCAGTCCCGGTAGTGTGTCTGCAGGTAAAACTGGCCAAATATTTCCTCTTCGTATTTGTTCTTCAGAGGCACACAGAACGCTGCGATTCCATCCTTTACGGGGAAGGTGTGATGTTTTTCGCAGACAAGCTCCCCTTCAAGGAGCTCTCCTTTCAGAGCAGCCGTTCCTGCATCTTTAGATTGCAGCGCCGTACCACAATGAGGACATGCCAATACAGTCTCAAGACGTGTTTGCACCATTCGATGATAGAGCCAAAGATTCACTGATCCAAGGAAAGCATTGCAATATGCTCTCTTTCAAAAACAGTCATAACTTGCCGTAAAACCCTTGTAAATTTCCGAAAAAACGGTAAAATTTCCCAAATGTATTTTTGAAGATGAGACTCGGACACTCTTTCATCCTTCCATGGAATCTTCACAGTTTTCTGCTGCATACCATAGTCATTCTACAGCATCCTTATTTACGACGTCCGATCCTATGATACCCGTTACACATCGCCAACAGAAAGAAGGAAACTTTGCTGCGGATTTTCAGAGGTTGAAAAATGCCGTTTTGGCTAAGCGTTTCGTGCTCAAGGAAATCATCGAGAAGCGCGGAAGCAAACTTCTTGTGGATTACACCCAGGAGTACATCGACGTAAATCTTAACCCGCCCATCCAACAGCGTCAGAATGAATTCTTGGAAACATTCGAAGAGGAAGTTCAGAAGATATTTGGTACAGACATCGCCACGAAGGCGCGAAGCCAGCTTGCGCAGCATTATTTCGTGTCCACTGCCGATCACATGGGTCCTGTATGCCACCCATGTTTCATCAACGCAAGTCTTGTCACGGCAGCGGCATGTATCGCGCGCAACGACAAGGAATTTCCGTTTTTAATCGTTCTGCCCTGCGCTAGCATTTCCTTCGACAACCATACATTTCCCCGTGGTTTGCAATTTCACAGCGCGATCGATCCCACTAATCCGCCTCTACACTCCGTCGGATTTTTCGGGAGGAGTGTGCGTCCCCTGCCGGTTTTCGGTTTTCGCGGGTATGGCAAGGAAGATATGGATCGTGCGACGAAGCAATTGCAGGAATCCGTGCGGGAAAAGAAAATCCTGCCACAGGAAATGGAATCCATTACCGCCTTATTTCAGGAAGTGTATCTGCAGCCGGAGATTATGGGATCCACGACATTCGGAGAACAAATGGCGAAAGCGAATATGCAACTTTGGCGACGCTATTTCCGTCATCACCCTGGAACGATGCCTGATCTCCTTTATATCGAACAGGAGCAACTAGTTTCCAAACTTATCTGCAAGTATCACCTCGATGCTGATACGACGATTTCCCATATTCTCTTCGATCGTGAGTGTGATGAACTCATCTTTCGATATTTCGAGGGCATTCAAGGCGCTTTTTCCCGTGACGGTCAGTGGGGGACATACCTCTTCTGGGGCTTGCCTCCGGGGAGCAAGTACCGCATGCAACTCTGGAAGCAGGGCAACGGGATCCTATCGGCTTGAACTCACACCGGATAACTTGCGACGTGCCTTGGAGAGTAGAGAGATCCTGCCGAGCACGCTGATGGATTTCATCGTGCTCAGTTTCTACTATGGACTCAAATGCCTTGGTGGTTTCAACCAGGTAAATTATCTCACTCTCATGAAGAACGCCTACATCCGCATGCAACTGGAGCGGGGAAAGTACCGGAGTATCGAAGTGTGCGCCCGCGCTCAGACGAAGGAGATCTGCGACGGGTTTTCCGTAGCCTTTCTGGGGTATGGCGAGAAGATGACGGTGGCCACGGGGCTCGATTTGCTGCTCCATGGAACCAAAGACACCCTCCCGACTATTCAGGAGGTGTGCCGATCCATCAACGTAGAAGAGGCTCTCAATCCTCTCATGTCGGAAATCTACCGCACTTCCTATCCGGAACAAGAGTGGGATCCGACGCTCAGCGGTATCACCGCGGAAGAGATCAGCTGTTTCACTGGTCTGGATACGAAGATACGTGCCTGTGTTCGCCTTACCTAATATGCCTCTACAATTCTGCGTCAACGGGAAATTCCTTGATGAACGCGAAGCGAATGTCTCCGTCATGGATCATGGCTTCTTGTACAGTGACGGTTTTTACGACACCATGCGTACCTATAGCGGCGTCGTGCTGGAGTTGGAGCTCCATTTGGATCGTATCGAACACTACGCTGAGATGACGGGGATTCCGTTGATATGGGGCAGGAGAAAAGTCAGCCGATGGATACAGGAAACCATCCAGCGCAATCACCTACGTGAAGCACGCGTTCGTGTCACTCTCACCCGCGGGGTGAATCACTTCGACTTCATACGCTGCAAAAGGCCAACACTCACCATCATTTGCGAGGAACTTACCATCAATACCACCATCTACAAGGGCGTGTCCGCATCCACGATGAAGCTCCAGCGGATCTATCCGGAAGTGAAGACCATTGGCATCACGGGAACGATTCTCGCATATCGCAAAGCGGCGAAAACCAGGGATTTCGAGATGATCTTTATCGGGGATCGTAACATGGTGCGGGAAGGCGCGGGATCAAACGTCTTCATCGTGAAGAAGGGCATCCTCTATACGCCGGTACGTGCAATATTGAAGGGGCTTACCCGTCGTCGCGTCATTGCTCTTGCCAAAAAAAGTACACTGCCTGTCCGCATGAAGGATTTTTCAGAACGTAGCCTGGGCCAGGCAGATGAAATATTTGTGACGAACGGTCTATGGGAACTGGTTCCCATCGTGCGGCTGAACGGCAAAAAAGTCGGCAAAGGGCAGGTGGGTCCCGTCACGCGCCGCATGATGGCGGCATACCGGGAATATGTGGCGGAGCAAACGCAACATTAAAAATCCCCAGCATGTTTCTTATAAAGCAAGTCCCTTTCTCAGCCCAAGATCCGGTAACTGATCGCGCAGCGTTGGTCGGAGATGCACTGTTGTATCATACGCATCGCGCGCACGGACGAGGTCGCCGCTTCTGTAGTAACTCCATGTGAGCATGCGCCATGCGTCAGTGTGGTTTTCTTGAAGATTGATCACGCGTTTGTAGGCAGTGATTGCTCCGGGATAATCGTTACGGACGTACCGCAGTCCTCCAAGATTGAAGTGTGCTTGAGCCAGATTTGGATCGAGCCCGATGGCTTGCCGGAGAACGCTCTCTGCATCTGGATAGCGCTCCATGCGCGCATATGCCGCGCCAAGATTGGTGAGGACGGGAGCGGAACGAGGATAGGTTTTACGGACGGACTCAAAGAGTGTGGTGGAGTCGTGCCAAACTGAAACTTGGAGGAAGGTACGTATAGTGAGGAAGCTGATGAGGACGAGGATGACGATTTGCGATTTGCGATTGATGATTTGCGATTGAGCAATCATTCCGGAGATAGCAATTGCTATGCCGATAAGCGGGAAATAAAGATAGTGCTCTGAGCCAAGTGTTATGGTGTCTGCGTGGAGTGGTGAGAGGAGACCGGGGAGCAGGGTGATGAAGAATATTGCAGATCCGAGAATGAGAAGTGGAAAGCGCTTGCGTATTTTCCAGAGGACGACGAAAAGAACACATGCAAATATCGTGGAACCTCCATATAGCGGAGTGAAAAGTGCAACGGGAGTGGGTGCAGGGTGGAGCACTGCGTAGTGCAGAGGCCACAGCAGAAGTCGGAAGGCATAGACCAATCCTGCGGGGACAAGCAGCACGCGTTCCCAGAGTGTAAGCAGGAGGCTCCCGCCCGTTTTTCCAAGGAGTCCGAGAAGACCGAAGACGAGAGCAAGAGAGAAGAGCGGCCATTTTTCTTTTATTGTCCTCTTGGAGAGTTGTCTATTGCTCCAATCGATCAGGAGCAGGAGTACAGGAAGGACAACTGCTGTAGGTTTGCTCAGAAGGGAGAGAAGAGTAAAAAGAAAAACGCGGTGTCGTATCAGAGTACGAAGGAGAGGATGTGCATGCGGAAGATCTTTTGGTTCTTGCACATACGCAATCACTGCGAGAAGGCCAAAAAGTGTCCACAGGAGTTCTTTGCGTGCCGAGACCCAAGCCACGGATTCCACTTGGATGGGGTGGAGGGCGAAGAGGGCGACGGCGAAGAACATGATTTGCGATTTGCGCCTGCCTGTCCGGTAGGCAGGATTGATGATTTGCGATTTGGTGAGTGCTTGGAGCAGTTTCCACGCTAAAATAATATTGATGAGATGGAGCAGCAGATTCGTCATGTGGAAAATCGCTGGCTCGAAACCTACCAGCCAATGTTCGATCTGAAAGCTCAGGAGGCTGAGCGGAGAATAGATCTCCGGTTCGAAGATCCAAAAAATGGCGAGAGAAAATGGCGAGAGAAAATTTTTGCGTCAGCGGATTTCCGGTAACGAGTGAGGTATCGTCCCAATCCACAAAATCAAATCCGATGACCTGGCCGTATACGATCAGCGTCAGGAGCAGAATCGCAGGCAGAGCAAGACGCGGAAGCCAAAGAGAAAGCACTGTGCGCATGAGAGAAGTATACTAGAGTACCCCACGGTTGCCTCATGAAGAAATCCGAAGCCATCCTCGGGTTACTCCGTATTCCGCTCGACGCGCTCGCGGTGCTTGCTGCGCTACTTTTAAGCTATCGGCTGCGCCAAAGCAGTATTGACCTTCTCCCACGCATCCAGCTCCTAGAGCCGCCGCAAAGTCTTCCCTCTCTCGATACATTTATATCCGATTTTGTTTTGCCGGGCATTCTCGTATTTCTGGCGATTGCTGCCATACTTTCTTTGTACGCACTCCGGACGGATCGGAGCGGGTGGAGCGAGGCTGGCCGCATTCTCATTGCCGCGCTTCTGTGGGTGGTTGCCGTGATGGCGTGGTTTTTCCTCTTCAAGCGTGAACTCTTCTACTCCCGCATTCTTCTCCTCCATTCTACATTCTTCATCGTTCTTTTCGTGGGATGTGTCCGTGCTGCGGTTCTCTTTTTGCAGCGCGCCATGCTCAAGGCGGGATACGGCGTGCGGTTGGTAGTATCTCTCGGCATACATCCTCTTCCCGCTGTCGCTGCGAATGTTCTCACGACGGATCACCGGTATCTCTATCTCGGGCATCTCCCTGATCTCACTGCGCTGGAGCGCTTAGAACACCAAAGACACTTGGATCTTGTGTTACAAACCGATCCAGATACGGCAAGCCGTACCACACTCACACTCATTGATTATTGCCGCAGCCATCACATCGGTTATGCATTTCTTCCTCCCGTATTCGCCGATGTTCCCCATCAACTCAGAGTCGAACGTCTCGGTCTCCTCCCTATGATTCAATTTCATCCGACGCCGCTCGATAACTGGGGCCGCATTTTCAAAAGACTCTTCGATGTTGTTATCAGTATTCTGCTGATGGTGATTCTCACTCCGATCTTCGCTCTCATCGCCATCGCTATTCTTTTGGAAACTGGAGGACCGGTTTTCTACCGTTCCACAAGGGTCGGCGAACACGGCCGCCGCACGATTTC
>VMGQ01000071.1 GCA_007376635.1 Candidatus Peregrinibacteria bacterium Greene1014_49 | reverse complement strand
TCATCATCGCAGTGACGTACGTCCGGCCGAGCAAAAAGATTGCGGACGTGGAAATCAAAAGCGTGACGAAGAAATTGAAAGACAAGGGATTCGCCGCGCAAGTGGATCGTGAGCAGATCCGGCAATGTGAGACGCTTCTGGGAATGCCTCTCGACGCATTCGTTGGCATCACATTGGAGGCTATGAAGGGTGTCGCCGCGAAGCTCGGATTGTAGGAATCTGTATGCCCACTCCAAAAGCATCCGGTACACTGGCTCTATGCCCATGTATAACCTTTGGTCGCTCGTAGAGCCATTGCTCGATGCAGCGGAAGCAAAAAACGTCGTAGAAATCGGCTCGTTTGAAGCCGAGAACACGAGACACCTCTTGCATCGTGCGCGGCGCACTAAAGGCATTGTCCATGCCGTGGATCCCTTTCCAAAGTTTCACACCGGCGATGCGGAACGCGAATACGGACCGTTCATTGCCATACACCAGAAAAAAAGTCTGGATGTGATTCCAGACCTGTGTCCATGCGATGCCGTGCTGATCGATGGCGATCACACCTGGTACACAGTCATCAATGAGTTACGGCTTCTGCATAAGCACAGTGTACTGCACGGGCAGATGCCGCTCATCCTCCTCCACGATGTCGGATGGCCGTACGGACGCAGAGACTGTTACCAGATTGACGAAGATATTCCCAAAGAATACCGCCATCCGCACGCCTTCAAAGGCTTGGTGATGGGACAGAGCTATGTCACGGACGTGCCGTGGGCACTCCATAGCAATTGTGACAATGCTCTTTATGAGGGAGGACCACATAACGGCGTCCTTACCGCAGTGGAAGATTTCTTGAAGGAAATCGGATCAGAATGGTCCTTCACTGATATTCCGGGATTCTATGGCTTGGGCATTCTCCTGCATGAGAAAACTGCACGTGCCTTCCCCGCGCTTGCATCTCTCGTAAAGAGCTTGCAACTTCCCATCCCGCTGCGTGAACACCTACTCAGCCTCGAACGCATTCGCTTCTCCTGTTACACAGAAATCAACAGATTAGAATGGGAACTGAAAAACACATCTGCCCAAGAACAATCGGTATGTCCCCCTACTCCTAGCGAAAGGGAGATCGCAGCGGTTGCCATGGAGCAAAGCGGCTCCTGATGCGCAGCCCCCAGGAAATCGGATAGAGACGATACCATCGGAGAAACGCGTGGCGCCATTGTTGTTTTACAACCACTGTGCGCCAGTACCGACGTGGATGCCGTAAAAATCTCCTCCACACACGATGGAGCGGCATAGAGAGATCTGCCATGGGAAAAGAATCTTTCTTCTGTAAACCTTCATCGAAAACAATACGCCCCAAAAGATCAATCTCAGCACGTTTTGGTTGTTCCAGAAGTTGTAAGGTATCTGGAAAGAGAGCCCGAAAGAAAAGGTGAGGAGGAAGATGTTCCTTATGAAGGAATGCCATTCCGGCATCAACCCCCTGAGCAATCATCCGGTGTTTGAAATCTTCTTGCGCGGGTGGGGCAAGGATGTATTCCCACAACGCCTTCACAAACAGTCCCGCTGCATGAGGATGGCGGAAGCCATTCTGCACAAGAACCCCTCGCATCTTCGCTCGATGACCGAATTCCATGAGATTGCCAGTGACGCCAAAGTACAAACCACGAACAACATCACGATATCCATGCAATCGGATGTACTGTTCAAAGAACCCTTGAATCGTTCCGTTCCATCCCACATCAACGAGGAGTATTTCCCCTTTGCCGTCCTGGTGCAGTGTATGGAGTGCTGCAAGAAGTGAAGTATCCGCCTCCCATAACACACGTTTACAATCCGGATCATCGGTGACATAGCGGAAAAAATGTTCCATCCATGGAACAGATCGCATCTGGTTATCTAAAGACTCGGGGGAATGAAAAGATTGTCGGAGCGCAAAATCCGCAAGACGTGCGCGCTCTTCCGGAACACCAAGTGTCTCAAGCAACCGGGATGGTGTCTCTGTATCGGCAATAGCCAGGCGGAGCATGGTCGAATGAAATGAATGCTCCTGAGTCGTGATGATGCGATGAAATAGAGCGCGTATCGCATGTACACGCCTTAAAAACCTCCATCCCACAGCTTCTTCCGATCCTCCCCACACACGATAATACTTCATACACTGATGCATTTCTCCTGAGCAAAAAACAGGCCGACATCGCAGTGCTCGCGCATACTCCGCCGTATAGACAAAAAAATATGCGAGAGGCGTAGCGAGCCTCGCACCCGCACTCCAAAGGGTATGCATGGGATCGGGAAGCAATGAAGATCGCATCTGCACAAAGCGTCGGAATTTTCTCCGGGTATTCCTGCAGAGAAAAAACATCGTCCATGCATTTGGCAATCGAAATCGTATCTGACCCCATAGGCGCACCCACCACACGAATGTCGATTGTGCCTGCAGCGTGGGGATGCCGAGTGACCGGGGAGTCGCTATGTCCACGACGGCGTGATCTCCCACATGCACATGCTTGTGATGATCCACCATGGGAAACAGATGCCGACGAAGAAGCATTTGAAATGGCGTCCCCGTGCCTTTGCCTCCGCCGACATCGCTGGAGGTGACTCCTCCATGGAAGATATCCATGATGCCAAAGTGTCCGAGAAGGTGAGAAACGTGCTCTCCCCGCAAATACATGTCTGAAATGAAGTAGATCCTTCCCCCGTTTTTTTTGAATTCCCGAAGAACGTTCACGAGGGACACGTTCAACCGCAACATGGTCTTTTCCTCCAATAGTTCCTCGTACACAAGCTTGCGGCTCAAGAGTTTTATCGCATCCGGACTGAGCATGTTGCCGCAGACGATAGATAAACGCCTGACGAGCGCCTCCACAATTTCATCGAGGAAAGCTTCCTTGTTCTGATCCGCTGCCGCCTCCTGCAGTACTGATACGATCCACTGACGCCAAAGCGCCACATGCAAAGGCGACATACACATCCCATGCTCTTCCAAAAAAGGCTGCCACCGCACTGCTATACGGCGATACCTCTCGCGCTCGTTTCCGATGGTTCGAAGGAGGAGGGGATCAAATACATCAACAGAAACAGAGGTGGTGCCATAACGCCGGATATGGTGAGCGAGAGATTTCATACGGTCTGTAGAAGATGCGCTGGGGCATGCT
This sequence comes from Candidatus Peregrinibacteria bacterium Greene1014_49, assembly GCA_007376635.1. Taxonomy (GTDB): domain Bacteria; phylum Patescibacteriota; class Gracilibacteria; order Peribacterales; family Peribacteraceae; genus 2-12-FULL-55-11. Next base: position 1,720 of record VMGQ01000071.1, on the reverse strand, counting down.
CACATATTTGCCCTCCCTCCATAAAAAGAACGCGGTCACAGACACGCCAGAGGTCTTTTAAATCATGGCTCACCATGATGGCACTTTTGCCGGAAGTCTTGAGTGAGAGCAAGCGTTCCCAGCAACGTTTTTTAAAGATGATGTCGCCGACGGCGAAGATCTCATCGAGCAGAAGTGTTTCTGCCGGCGCTGCTGTCGCTACGGCAAAACCCAGACGCATACGCATGCCGGAAGAGTAGCATTTGAACGGCAATTGCCAGTGTTCCCCGAGATCGGCAAATGCCTGCACGTTACGCAGAAATTGCTGGAGTGACTCCGAACCGATGCCCTGGAGGATTCCGTGCATACGGACATTCTCTTCCCCGCTGTGTTCTTCATGAAAACCCACACCGAGCTCAAAAAAACACGATAGGGACGTGCGACAGACAATGCATCCACTATCGGGAGCCAGGAGTCCTGCAAGCAACCGGAGGAGGGTCGTTTTTCCACTGCCATTGAGACCGAAAATGCCCACCCACTCCCCTTCTGCTATATGTAAAGAAACATCATCCACTGCCGTCACGCTCCACTGCGTGCATCCCCGACCCGGCATGACCATGCGCTCCTGAAGATGGCGCACGGGAATGAGTGTGCGACGAAAAGACTTGGTGACGTTGTTGCAGGAGAGGACGGGATCCATGGCAATAGTATGCCCGAGATCGGGAATAGGGGGATGTGTTTAGAGTGAGGTCGACATCACCCAAAGAATTACTGAGGCCGATAGAAGAGCCTCTGTATCCCCGAGACAATTTTACTGAAGATGCTCGGACGCATTTCAGAAGGCGGGGATATACAGGGGTCACCCTCGGAAACCCCCTCAGGATTGTCCCCTTCTCCAGCTCTGAGCCGATATCTGTTTCCCTGGCACACCTTGTGACAACCATTGATGTAGGGGCAGTATTCCTCGATCTCTTCTTTTAATGGTGAAACGGGGAAATCTGCAGGAGAAGTAGGCAATTCCACGGTATCCCCAGGAACGATAGGAATTGTGGGATACATGGTTTCTTCATAAGCGGGTATTTCTCCTGTGTCTCCAAATTCTGCGGGAACGCCTGCGGATGTGGGCTCAATGGGGCGCACCCGTGCCGACGGTGTGCACGGCGCGTAGTTATTCACACCAGCGCCCGGAAGCCACTGCAGTTCTCCGCCACTGCAATCCAGATGACACGGTCTTCCTCCCATGCAGTAGCCGGGAAGTGGTATATCCTCCGGTTTTCCAGAAGAAGGAGACGGACCTACATCAAAGAAATTCTTGATGATGCTCTTGAACGTGGCAGGGGTCGGAGACGTCGGGGCTTTTGCAAAAACCACGCATCTTCCCAAGGAACAGGCATAAGGCGCGGGACAATCTGCATTGCTCTTGCACCCTGATCGGCTGGAGGAGCCTCCTTTGGGCCACGTCACACAAGACCCGTTCACGCACTCGCTGGGTAAACTGCAATTTTGCAGACCAACATTATTTTCTTTATTGCAGCAATATCCGCACTTCCCCGGGGCACAGGAATGATATGTGCAGGGCTTTCCACCGCCTGGCTGTCCACCTCCAGGTCCGCCGCCAGGCTGACCACCGCCCTGTTGTCCTCCTCCTGGCTGCCCTCCTCCAGGTCCTCCTCCTGGCTGCCCTCCTCCAGGTCCTCCTCCTGGCTCGCCACCAGGTTGTCCACCACCAGGTCCTCCTCCG
>VMGQ01000070.1 GCA_007376635.1 Candidatus Peregrinibacteria bacterium Greene1014_49 | reverse complement strand
CAGCCAGAATGGAACTGAGACACGGTCCATACTCCTACGGGAGGCAGCAGTGAGGAATCTTCCGCAATGGGCGAAAGCCTGACGGAGCGACACCGCGTGAAGGATGAAGCCATTTTTTGGTGTAAACTTCTGTTGTGAGGGAAGAAATTTTTGACGGTACCTCACGAGAAAGCATCGGCTAATTCTGTGCCAGCAGCCGCGGTAAGACAGAAGATGCAAGCGTTACTCGGAATTACTGGGCGTAAAGGGTCCGCAGGTGACTGACCACGTCTGGGGTTAAATCACGTCGCTCAACGGCGTGCATGTCCTGGAAACGAGTCGGATAGAGCCATTCAGAGGTATCTGGAATGCTGTGTGTAGGGGTAAAATCCGTTGATCCACAGTGGAACGCCAAAAGCGAAAGCAGGATACTGGGAATGTGCTGACACTCAGGGACGAAAGCGTGGGGAGCAAACGGGATTAGATACCCCGGTAGTCCACGCCCTAAACGATGCGTGCCCGGTGTAGGAACTTCAATCAGTTCCTGTGCCTCAAGCTAACGCGGTAAGCACGCCGCCTGGGAAGTACGGTCGCAAGACTAAAACTCAAAGGAATAGACGGGGACCCACACAAGCGGTGGAGCATGGGGTTTAATTCGATACTAAGCGAAGAACCTCACCCAGGCTTGACATCTCGGGAATCGACTGGAAACAGTTGAGTGCCGCAAGGAACCCGAAGACAGGCGCTGCACGGTCGTCGTCAGCTCGTGCCTTGAGGTGTACTGTTAAGTCAGCGAACGAGCGCAACCCTCATCCTATGTTGTTTTTTCATGGGAGACTGCCGCCTCCAAGGCGGAGGAAGGTGAGGATGACGTCAGATCAGCGTGGCCTTTATGCTTGGGGCGACACCCGTGCTACAATGGCCGGTACAAACCGCAGCGAACCCGCGAGGGGGAGCCAATCGGAAAAAGCCGGTCTCAGTTCGGATTGAAGTCTGCAACCCGACTTCATGAAGCCGGAATCGCTAGTAACCGTGAATCAGCCATGTCACGGTGAATATGTACCTGGGTCTTGTACTCACCGCCCGTCAACTCATGGAAGGCAGAAGCACCCGAAGGGCCGTTACGCGCAAGCGGCGGTACCACGGTGAAACTGCTGACTGGGAGTAAGTCGTAACAAGGTATCCGTAGGAGAACCTGCGGATGGAACATTTCCTTACCAGGGAATTCATTCTCTGACTTAGTATCAACTTCTTTAGGTTGATCTAGGGACACATGCTCTGGCAGGTATTCATTATGCCATCATGTATTAGATTGCCCAGGGAATACCCCGTACCACAGTAAAATGTGACTACGGCCTGGAAGACCTTCTCTACTCTGCAATACTGTGAATGGAGCACAAGCTCTATCGTGTAATAACCACATACCCTCATGTGGTCTTTCTGCATGAGCGAATACTGTCTCCCCATGCGATCACAAGCCGCAGTAACCAGCGAAATGGCAAGATTCAGTAAACCGGCCCCCTAGAGAGGGCCGGTTTTGGTGGGTGAGTATCCGTCCTTTCAGCGGATAACTAGATGGGGACTGGGAAACCAACGCCGGTCAGATACTGTCTGAAGCTCCATTGGGAACGTGTGTTTGCACGTTCACCGGCACGGAGGACCGATTCATCGAAGAATCGGAATGCTTCTTTCAGTTTAGTGGCTTTTCCCGGGAACGCTTGCAGGATCCGCGCGAAGGTCAGTTTCTGCTGACCACTCGCAAACGATGCCTGCCCGGCATCCCAGAACCGGAAATACTCCAGGTGCTGCTGCTGAACATCTTCCGGAATCGCATCAAGGCGCTTAACTTGCAGGAGCAACTCACAGAGCCCCTGACACTCCTCGATGAGAAGTGCGTCTGACGCCAGGATGAACTCTGTCGGGAACGCCCCACACAGGAGCAAATCCCCGACGGGGAGAGCCACAGCGAGTGGGTCCACGTCTCCAGCATCCAGCGCCTCAAAGAGGCCCCGCTGGTACATAGTACCGACTTCCGCATTCCATTCCGGAATGGTGAACTCGATGCCGTTCTTGATGGCGGCTCGCTCCTTCGCCGTGATCCAGCCTTCAGTATCGAGAGTGTCGATCTTTGCCAGAATGAGCGCGGCTGTCTCCACTTCGTTCGGTCGACCTTCATGTAGTCCTTGGGGTCGCCCTCAAGCACGATTTTTGCAAACCGTCGTGCCGTACGGTACACATGGCTGCCCGCGTGCGAGAGCCCGTGGTATGACTGCCTGCGTTCTCCGCTTGCAGTCTCCAAACCCTGCATGACTTGGACCGCCCAGCCAATCAAACAATCCAACAGCAATTCTCGATCGAACTTCATGACGACTTCCTTTAAAACAGAGTCACTTCTCCAAAGTCCCCCGCATCGAACCGATGCTGTTAAGGACCACTCACACGTGCTGTACACAAAGTGCGCAGCTATATTATTATAAATGTTTTTATTGAAAAGTCAATAATTTTCCGCTATAATACTCTCGTATGCCAGAACATGAAATTCGGCAGGCTGAAGCACAAAAGAAGCAATCACCTTTGCTGAAATTTCTTTCAGGACTAGCGTCCGGCATTGCGCAGAAATGCAGAGATATCCTGGAGAGAAAACAGTCTCCCTCCCCGCCTCTGCGGGCGGAAAATTCCGATGATTCTGCATTCGATGCGCCACCTCCGTTAAGTAATCTTGAAATGCTTGAGGATGCTCTTTCGGACATCACAGGAGACCTGCATTGCATCGTCGAAAGCATGCTGGATGAAGCGCGCAGAAATGGTGGACCGCTTTTTATCGGCCGTGAGATCTATCAGCCCAACCAGAGCGTTATTCATCAGGGGGAAGAGCTTCCGGGCGACCTTGTCCGTATTGCGATCTACGGGAAGTTCCGCGTCTTTGTACGCAATGCTGCAGGAGAAGAAGTCGAGATCGACAGGCTCGACCGCGCGACGATCCTGGGTGAGGTAAGTGCTCTCAAGCTCTCATTACCGACAGCCACCGTCAGGGCAGAAGAAAATGGATCAATGATGCTGACATTCCCGGCAAGTCGCTTCCGCGAGATGTATGCCAGCAACCCCTCTTCGCCTTTTCACAGAGCCATCGATCGACTTATTACTCCGCGTCTGGCGAAGCAGCGTCGCAACGTTCCTGCAGGTCCTGAGAATAGAGAAGCAACACTCGGACTGGTCGGACAGGCGGCGGATGCACGTGACCAGCAGATCGTACAAGCAATACGCGACGGAATGTATGAGGGTGATTTTAAAAACTACAAATCTGGAGATCTACTCTATGTTCATGGGGAACCTGCAAAGAGAGTCTGCATCGTGACCGAAGGTGAGTGCAGCATTATCCAACACGGTGTGCGAGTTGCCACAGCAAAGATTGGAGCAAGCATTGGAGATATAGCATTTTTGTCACCTGATCGCAGTATGCCATTTTCGGTAGAAGCAAACGGTCCCTGCACGGTTCTCGAGGTTTCCGAAGGAGAATTTGTGAAGGCCCTGAAATCTGTTGTTCCGGAACTAAAGGAAAAAGCACAGCAGGCACGCGAACCGCGCCCCGAGAAACTAGCTCAAACGACCATGATACCAACGGAATTAAGTGCAGAAAGTATTCTGCCATTTACATTGCAACGTCAGCACTACCGTGCGAAGAAGGCGGTCCTCATGATGTCCGCCCTACCCCGTGTCGGTCATGCCGATGACATGCTCCTGTTCCTCAGTAAACTCGGTCTTCTCCGATACGGGAGCATCCCCGCATCCATCCGCGCTCAAGAAGGGAAAATGTACCAAATCGCCTGCGGAGACGAAGTCTTTACCATTCACCGCGACCACCTCGTAGATGAAAATCTGGAGCCTGTGCTCGACGATGATGAGGAGATCATCGAACAACTCGAGCTTGCCACACACTACGGCTTCAGTGTCGACGACGCACGGTTCCTTTTGACGAGCGGCTACGTGTTGCCGACGTTTTGTACGAACCGGGAAGATAAGCAACGTTTCGAACAGCTCAGGCAGCGCCTTCCTGCAATCATCCGGTCCAGTCTCCTCATCGACCGTAAACTTGCGAAAGAATATCCCGCTATCGCAGATAGTCTCAAACAATTGCTCTTCGACTTCGACTACCCGCTTACAGTGACCACGCTTCTCGCCGACGAAAGTGCTGGTCCAGTTGTTGTAGAGGCCATTCGCGATATGATCGAGAACCAGCCTCGTTTATCTGAAGGAGAATTCCGCCGGAGAGTCGAGGAAACTATCAAAAACATGGATCCTGCATTCCTTGAGGAATCGAAGGAATTCGAGCAACCGGTTGGAGCCTTCACGGAGAGATTTGATCCTGTTCGCATCAAGACTACAAGACTGGGACTGCTGCGTGCGGCGATGGTACAGCCCTCTTTTCCCGGCTATGGAACGGGGAATGTCACGAACCAACCGAATGCTCTGGAGCTGGCAGCGGTCAACCGGGAGATTGATGAGCGCAAGAGGCGAGCCTTGCCGGATGATGCATTACGAAACAAAGGAACAGAACAGCGCCTGGAAGAAAAATTAAAGCAGGCAACGCTTGGTGTGGTCGGAAATCACGCAGGATTTCCGTTCATTTCCACCCGTACGAAGAGCGCTGCCGGCGTTGTGGACAAGATACAACGCATGCGGAAGGGCAATGCCGGAAAGAGTCCCCGTCCCGACTACGCCCTCGCCGATATGCCCGATATCACGGGAGGAAGAATCATCGCAAAAGACATCAAGCAATTAAAAGCACTCATGCTGAATATTGAGCAGGTCTTTGGTGGATGCATCCTGCAAAAGGATAACTTCTACGTGAATGAGAAGAAGCGCAATAATCCGTACAGAGTGATCACGTACACCGTGCTCGTCGGCACCCGTCTGTGTGAAATTCAACTGATCACGCTCCATGCCTCCATTGCCGTTGATATCTGGCACAACACGCATTACAAGGCCATTGCCGCCTCATCTTTGAGCCAGGAGCAGGAGCTCATAATGCTTGGAAGGCGGGCTGCGCTCTATGATCTCAAGCAGCTCATCGATCACAACCTCGCCGAAGCACTCGGAGCTATACGCCCTCTGGTCGCCTCCGATGAGGTGATCGCGGATTTTTCCCATTCGCTCGATTACCAGACCACCCAACGTGAGTTTTTGTCATCCCTCGGCAAACGTGTAAAAGGTGGATCTCTCTCCCCTACAGACCGTAGCATTATCATCGAAATGCTCCAGGCAGCCGAGTTCGCTCATCGCGATCAAACGTATGCCATCCACAAGATCGACAAATCAACGGGAAAGCTGAAATATCCTTCCTCCCGGTTACTGGCTCATCTTCCCTACGTCAACCACTCGGTGCGGGTAGCCCGGTTTGCTGCGGAAGCCGGTCTCAGCCGTGATGCCATCATCGCGGCACTCTTCCACGATACACTCGAAGACCAGCCGCAGGCCTGGGAGAACTCCGTAAAAGCAGCTTGCCCAGAGGGCGCACGTACCCTCGTAGAAGCGCTCAGTGAAAAACCGGAGGAACCACGCGAGTCCTACATGGCACGCATGCGCCTCCTCACCGGAGAAGCCAAGCTCGTGAAAGCTCTCGACCGTCTCGATAACCTCTTGAGAGGACACACAATGCTTAATGTAAAATACCTGACACGAACGCTGAAAGAGTGTGAAGAGGTCTACGACAACCTCTTCGAGAGAGACCCCGCTTGCTCCCTATTCCGAAGCCTCTACCAGAAGTACAGAGCGAGCATGGTACACGTTCGCGATGCACTGCAGGCGCGTGAAGCGAGGGGTGAAACCGGATACACTCCTGCTTCTCCCGAGCACACCACCTAAGACATATTGTCCACAGATACCTTATACATTTTGACTGAAGCAGATTTCATAATTCTGAGGCTACTACAAACGTAGCCGGCCTCTTCTAAGAGGCCGGCTGTCAGTGATCCATAAAACCAGCGTGGCTAAGTGCGGAATTGATGTGAGGCTTTGGCAACCTCTGGCATTCTCGCAAGCTTTCGCTCGCGGAGCTTGTCTGCCAAACAAATGCCGGCAGTGATTGAAAAACCACCGCCAATCATCAAAAAGTAGCAGAATCCAACAGCTATCATGATCTCTCCTTGGGCTTGAGACATGACCCCCTCACTCAGCGCGCGCCGATTATGAGAAGGATCACTATGAATATTATATACTATTAAATTTTTATAGCAAATACCCCATTTTTTTGTTTGGCCGGCTTTCTTTAAGGGAAAGCCGGCCATCAGTGATGCCATTTATCGGGAACGCTGAGCCTCCGGCCGACGGCGAACGTGCCAGTCGACCACATCAATCGCAAAGACCGCTGTGATAGCGGTCAATGCGAAGAGAGCATCGAAGGCATGCACATCCATGTGTAATTGCTCGGCCAGTCCGAGACGCCCTTTGCGGAAAAATGCCGCAAGCTCCCACAGGGGAGCAACGAAGTTCCCGGCAAAGATAATGGCGAGCCACAAGGTCGCCATCCATCCCAGATCCCGAGATTCATTCGGCATGGTCCCAACCGCCCCAGTGACCATCGTCACCAAGATTGCGGCTGGAAGCCATCCAAAAAACCACAGGATTGCGGTTGGTCCTGGAACCGACAAAAGGAAACCGCATGTCACCGCAAAGTAACATGCTACGCATTTGGCGAACCAACTTGGAAACATCACGTGCCTTTCAAAAAAGAAGATCCTCCTCTCAGCTTTCACCGATGGTAAAAAGGATCACTATGAATATTATACAATGTAATTTATATATTGCAATGTCCTCATACCCTTGGAATCCCCGTATCACTCTTTCCTCTGAGCAGTGCCTCGCGTGCATCACGCGCGAGCTTCTCATAACGGTCTTTGATCGCCATCAGTTCTTCAAGATCCATGAGGGCATTGTGTGCGTCGCCATCGCTGCGGATGAGTTCATCGAGCTTCACTTGCACCGCAACGCTATCGCGGTTCTGAGTGTTTTGAATGAGAAAAACCATGAGGAAGGTAATGATGGTGGTTCCGGTATTGATCACGAGCTGCCAAGTGTCGCTGAAACCGAACATCGGACCGGTGAGAAGCCACGCGATAATGACCCCGCAGGCGAGCAAAAATGTTGCGGGTTTTCCTGT
>VMGQ01000069.1 GCA_007376635.1 Candidatus Peregrinibacteria bacterium Greene1014_49 | reverse complement strand
CCGGCGGTCTTCTGCTTGCGCTTGCCGCGAAACATAACGAGATGCATCAAGCAGAAACTCCTCGGGAAAAGTTCCGGCCGCTGCTGCACTTCAATATTGGAAGGCTTGTCTCCTACGCCGTTCTCGGTGGTCTCGTAGGCTTGCTTGGGCAATCGATTACCCTCACAACGAAGATGTCGGGGTACATGAGCATCGCGGTCGCCTTCATCATGCTCTATCTGGCACTGACGATCCTCGAAATCCTCCCAAAGGGATCTTTCCCCATCAGACCCCCGAAGAAACTCTCCCACTGGATCCACGATCTTGCCGAGAGCGATCATCCGGCAGCTCCCTTCGCACTCGGAGCTTTCACATTCTTTCTTCCGTGCGGATTTACGCAGTCCTTGCAGCTCGTGGCTCTCGCTTCAGGGAATTTTGTGACGGGAGCCCTTGTCATGTTCGTCTTTGCTCTCGGCACGCTACCATCGCTCATCGGCCTGAGTGCCGTTTCGTCGACAGCGAAGGGAAATTTCTCCCGCATGTTCCTGCATTTCTCAGGAACGCTCGTGCTCATACTCGCACTATTTAATCTTCAAAGCGGGTTTGCACTCACGGGAATAGATATTTCCACGGTGTTCGCACGCGGAAATCCTGGAAACAGTGCAGTCGCGCCTTCCCCGAGCGGAGCCGTGCAGGAAATCGCCATGAAAGTGACGCGCAATGGCTACGAACCCCAAAACCTTACGATCAAAGCAGGTGTTCCCGTTCGCTGGAAAGTCGATGGAACGGGTGCCGCGGGTTGCACAAGCATCATGACTATCCCTGCGCTGAATGTGTCGCAGGCACTTCGCAGCGGCGAGAACATCATCGAATTCACCGCTCCAAATAAAGGTCAGCTCGCCTTCATGTGCTCAATGGGCATGGTGCGCGGGTCATTCAATGTTCTTTAAATCCTCTTCCTCCTTCACAATGACTCCTCTTCAATGGCAAGAATCCCCCGAACAGGTACCGCCGCAAAAGCGCCCAACTGCATCCGCCGACAGTCATGATTCTGCGGTAGGAAAAGCTGATCCTTGGTTTGTGATAGCAATGGCACTCATAGGACTCGTCGTCGGTTTTTTGCTCGCGAAATCACTTTGAAATGTACTATTGACGACACAATCGTAGGGGGTAGTATACCCCTACCCCCTACCCCTTCATATTATGCAACAGGATGCAAAGAAGAAAACACTCCATGCTCTCAAACGCCTGGATGGTCTGAGTGCCAAGCTGCATGCGATGGTCGAAGACGATGCCTACTGCCCGCAAGTACTCGAAATCGCCCTCGCGATGCAGGGACAACTGAAATACATCCAAGGAACAGTTCTCGAAAGCCACCTCCAAACGTGTGCGAGCAAGAAACTCGCTTCAAAAGAGAAGAACGCTTTCATCGCCGAGCTCATCAAGATCATCGGTCTCTCTACTCGTTAACCCTTTTTCTCATGCAAACCACTGTTTCCATTCCCGGCATGCACTGTGCAAGCTGCGCGGCGCTCATCAAAGACGTCTCTTCCGAATTTCCCCAGATTAAGAAGGTTGATGTGGATATCGCCACGAAGAAAGTGACGATTGAGCACGGCATGGATCTTCCGATTGAAGCATGGAAAGCGGAAATCGAAGCGCTCGGAGATGCCTACACAGTCCATCCTGTTTCCTCATAAATCATGTTCCATCGATTGCGCACCATCTTCGCGTGGTCCATCCCAGTGTTCATTGCACACGGTGTCGAGGAGTACCTGACTGGTTTCACGAAAGTCGATCCCATCTTTGCTTTTGTTTTTCAGCCGGTGTTGAGAATGCCTGTAGCGAACGGGACGTTTGTTGTGTTTCAAGTCATGGCATGGATTCTCCTCATTGTTTGCGCCGTCCTTCTTCTGGGCGAACGCTGGCAAAAGAGATTGTTGATCATTCCGGGATTACTGTACATTTTTGAGATGCATCATCTGATCGAAGCCCTTCTGAGATGGAATTATTATCCCGGATTACTGACAGCGATCGTATTTCCAGTATTTGCAGTTCTCTTCTGGAGGGAATATTTCCGCGGAGATCGTCAATCCTCATCCGAACCCTAACCCAAACCCTATGTCCTCCCGCACTATCCTATCCATCACCGGCATGCACTGCGCATCGTGCGCCGCGATCATCACACGCAAGCTCAAGAAAATGCCGGGGGTGACTGATGCAAATGTGAACTACGGAGCAAGTAAAGCGAATATCGTCTATGACGAGAACGCCGTCGATGTTCCGGCACTTATTGGTGCCATCACCAAAGCGGGATACGGCGCCGCGATCGCATCAACGGTGGATCGCGAGGAAGAGAAGCACCGCAAAGCAGCGGAGATTGCCGTCTACCGCAGGAAATTTTTCTGGGGGCTTCTCCTGAGTCTTCCGATGCTCTATTTCATGGCAGGGACATTTATGCCTTTCCTACCCTTCATAGAGGTCATCACCCCCTGGATGGGCATCATCTCCATTCTCCTCGCAACTCCCGTGCAATTCTGGCTCGGAGCGAGTTTTTACCACAGTGCATGGTCGGCGCTTCGGGTGCGCACGTTCAATATGGATAGCCTGATTGCGATCGGTACCTCCACTGCGTACTTCTACAGTCTCTGGAATATCGGCGTGCACTGGAGCATCGAGGGAACATTAATCGGTGCACACGAGGATCTGTACTTTGAAGTCGCCGCGTTCCTGATCACGTTCGTGCTTCTCGGAAAATGGCTGGAGGCGAGAGCCAAAGGCGCGACATCGGATGCGATCCAGAAACTGATGGGATTGCAGGCGAAGACTGCCCGAGTGCTCCGTGACGGTCAGACAAAGGATATTCCCATCGAAGAAGTTGTCGTTGGCGATACGGTGATTGTCCGCCCGGGGGAAAAAATTCCGGTGGATGGTATTGTGAGCAAAGGACACACATCCGTGGATGAATCGATGCTCACAGGAGAAAGTATTCCGAAAGAAAAGAGCGAAGGAGATCGTGTCTACGGCGCTACCATGAACGGAAACGGCAGCATTGAATTTCACGCGGAGAAGATCGGCGCAGAAACTGCATTAGCCCGCATCATCCGATTTGTGGAAGACGCGCAGGGCAGCAAAGCACCTATCCAGGACTTCGCCGATTGGGTGTCTTCGTGGTTTGTACCCGCAGTGATCGGCGTTGCAATCCTCACGTTTGCTGTCTGGATATTCCTCGGAGCGACAGTAACCTTCGCGCTCCTCGCATTTGTATCTGTCGTCGTCATCGCCTGCCCCTGCGCACTGGGGCTTGCAACGCCGACAAGCATTATGGTCGCAACAGGCAAAGGCGCGGAGCTTGGCATTTTGATTCGGGGCGGGGAACCCCTCGAAGCCGCGAAGATGATTGATACGATTGTTTTTGATAAGACGGGAACGCTGAGCAAAGGGAAGCCGGAGGTGACGGATGTCATTGTTTTGCATTCATCAACCCCCTCACCCAACCCTCTCCCGCCGGGAGAGGGCGAAAAGGAGATCCTGCGCATTGCCGCATCATTGGAGCAGGGATCCGAGCACCCGCTGGCGGATGCCATCGTTCGTCATGCCAAACAAAAAAATGTTGCCCTGAGTGCTAGCGAAGGATTCAAAGCAATCCCCGGTCATGGCGTAGAAGGAATCATCGACGGCAAGAAATATTATTTGGGAAACCGGAGACTCATGGAAAAAATGAACATTGCTGTGAAAGATGCAGAAAGCACGATGCAGACACTTGAGGAAGCCGGAAAAACAGCAATGCTTCTTTCAAGCGATACGGAAGTCCTTGGCATCATCGCCGTCGCCGACACTCTCAAGGAAACCTCGAAGGAAGCCATTGAACGACTCAAGAAAATGGGCATCTCGGTCATCATGATCTCGGGCGATAACAAACGAACAGCAGATGCGATTGCCCGTCAGCTCGGCATCGAGCATGTCCTTGCTGAAGTCCTTCCTGAAGATAAAGCACTTCGCATAAAGGAATTGCAAAGCCAAGGGAAGCGCGTCGCCATGGTCGGCGACGGCATCAATGATGCTCCGGCGCTCGCACAAGCAAACCTCGGCATCGCGATGGGCTCAGGAACTGATATCGCGATGGAAACAGGCGGCATCGTTCTCGTAAAAAACGACGTACGGGACGTCGTGACCGCTATCAAGTTGAGCAGGGCAACCGTGAGCAAAATCCACCAGAACATGTTCTTCGCACTCTTCTATAACGTGATCGGGATTCCGATCGCCGCACGCGTATTCATCGAGTGGGGCATCGTGCTGCGTCCCGAACTTGCGGGACTCGCGATGGCAATGAGTTCGGTTTCCGTTGTCAGTAATTCCCTTCTCCTTAAGGGATTCCATCCCGAGAGACGCAACTGGATTTCGGACATCGCGCCGATTGTGATGACTGTGGGATTCACCGCGTTCTTCCTGCTTTTCGCAAAGTTAAGTACCACACCATGACAACCATCTCACCATGGATCTGGCTCGCTCTTCTCTTCTTCTTCCTCCTTACATGCCTGCACGCTGCAAGTCTTCGTCGCTTGATTCCCTGGTCGTTTCAAACACATCTCTGGATCATGGGCGGGCTCTGGAATCTCTGGAATGCAGGCATTGTTCTTCTCGTTATTTTTCTTCCCGCAACAACTGCATTTCCCACAGGTTTACGCATAGCGGGAATGGCGCTGGTTTTCCTCGGATTGATTCTGAATATTTGGCACCGCATGCTCCTTGGTCGTGAGAGATTCATGGGGGGAAGATGTTTTGAAAGAAAATACGATACTCGAATGAATGGCGGTCTGTACCGTTATCTGCAAAATCCCGTTTACGACAGCATTATCGTGACATTCATCGGACTCGCGATATGGCGTGAAAATTTTGAGTTTCTTTTGCTCGCACTTGCTGCATTTTTGTTCTTGAACATCTTTATTGGACGAATCGAAGGCATTCCCCGTAATCCACATTCTTCTCCCCACTCCCCATGAATTACCGCTCAATATTCATCATTGGCTCGATCCTCCTCTCCGCATGTACTCCACAGCGCTCCGGCATGGGTATGAATCACGGCATGATGCGCGGGGACAACACGGTCGATGCCGGAGGAACATCGGTACTGCTTTCCGAAAAAGACATCGATCTC
>VMGQ01000068.1 GCA_007376635.1 Candidatus Peregrinibacteria bacterium Greene1014_49 | reverse complement strand
CTCTGTGTAATCCGCGTGCCCGGCACCCAAGGCTTTCGCCCATGAATATCTGAAAAGGCCCGAAGTATTGCCGCGTGCTGCAAGAACACCGTACAAATCTTCGGCACGTTCGCACAGCTCTATCGATTGCTCACCGATGGCAATAGCTTCTTCAAATTTCCCCTCATTAAATGCATGCATGGAACGTTCATACTCAACTTTGGCCTGCTGACCGAGCGCCAGTTTGTCATTCGCCTCCACGCGTGCCTTAAGTTCAGCAGTCACCTGTTCGGCATACTTGCGCATCTCATCGCCTTTTCCACTCCGACGGTAGTGTTCCACGAGACGGATCTGTACGGGTAATTTTGCCGTCTCTGCTAACAATGGTTCCGCATCCGCCAGTTCACCCATACGTCTGATCACTGCACCGAAAAACGAGCTGCCACCCGCAAGCAGCGACGATTGAAAGTTGAGGTTATCAAAAACGCCGGACTGTTGGAAAAGTCGCCGTGCAATGGTATCGACGAAAGCGCCGGCTGAAGGGCCGGATTCCGCATACAAGGAATCGAGTTTCTGCAGTTCTTCAACGGGATTTGCGGTCCCCACCTTCAAAAGCGCCGTTATAACACGGTCAAGCTGTGTACTAATATCGATGGTTTCCGCTACATTTGATGCTGCCTCTGCATCAGACAATGCATCCAGCGGCAGGGCGACTTCTTCTGAGGGCTTCATCGGCATAGAATTGAAGAATAGCAGTAATGTTGATAGTATAATAATAATATAAATACTTGTCAAGTTCGACGGAAAGTGACCTGACTGCTAGTTTTCTTATTCAATGCATCTCCTTATTACCATCTGCGCCCGCGGCGGATCCAAAGGGATCCCTGGAAAGAATATCCGACCGATTAACGGGACTCCTCTGATCACCTACAGCATTCGCCACGCGCTCGCGTATGCGAAGAAGACAGGAGCAGATATAGAACTTTCCACGGACAATGATGCGATTAAGGATGTTGCGGCAAAAGCCGGTCTGACCACCGATTATGTGCGACCGCCGGCGCTGGCATCGGACATGGCAGGCAAACTGGAGACGATTGAGGACATCGTGCTCCATGCAGAGCGCAAGCATGGAAAGCACTATGACTACATTCTGGATCTGGACGTCACATCGCCACTCAGGACGATGGAAGATCTGGATAACGCCTTTGCGATGATCGAAAAAAATCCGGCAGCCCGCAATCTTTTCTCTGTGAGCTTTCCAAAACACAATCCTTATTTCGACATGGTGGAGCTGAAAGAGGATGGATTCGTGGGACTCGTGAAGAAACCGGAAAAGCAGATGGTAGCGCGCCAGGAGGGTCCGAAAGTGTATGAAGTGAATGCCTCATTCTACTTTTACCGCAGAGCATTTTTTGACGAGCATCCGCTGATCATCATCAAAAACACGCTCGCCTACGAAGTACCTCATATGTGTTTCGAGCTCGATGACATGCTGGAATTCGAACTGCTGGATTATCTGCTGCGGGAAAAGAAACTCGATTTCCGTTTTCAATAAAAACCCATGGATTTTTCCCGCGCACGACTGGCATTTGAAAGCCCGCGACTCACGTTGCGCATAATGGAAGACCGCGATGCGACGGAGGAATACGCCGGGTGGCTCAATGATCCCGAGGTGAACCGCTATCTCGCCACGAAAAGTGCGACGATTAAAGAGCTACAGGACTACATACAAAAAAAAGATCTGCAGGCGGATGCCTTATTCTTCGGGGTCTATCTCAAGTCCAATGGAGCACACATCGGCACGGTCAAATTGGAACCCATAGAGCCAGCACAAAAACGTGCAACGATTGCCGTGATGATCGGCAACAAAATGCATTGGGGAAAGGGATACGCCGCCGAGGCGATGAAGCTCCTGATGGACTGGTGCTTTAACGAGCTGAAGTTTGATGAGGTGAATCTTGGGGTGATTGCGAAAAACGCAGCGGCGATCCGGGCATACGAAAAGTTGGGCTTTGTGGAAACGAAGCGGGAGATAGCGTACGTGCGGTACGGCGACGAACTGCATGATCACGTATTGATGGCCGTGAAAAAGAGATCCTAACCTTGCTTTGCGGCGAATGTCCGGCAACATAAGTGCCTATGCGCCGCTGTACAAAATGCGTAATGCTCGAAACCCAGGATATGATCAGCTTTGACGAGCAAGGCATCTGTGCAACCTGCCGGCAAATCGAATACAAGCAGGGGGTGATTGATTGGGAGGAGCGCAAGAAAGAATTCCAGCAGATTCTCACGGAACATAGGGGAAAGGGATCCTATGACTGCATCGTCCCCTTCTCCGGCGGCAAAGACAGTACGTTCGCTGCTCTCGCTCTCGTGAAGGATTTTGGGTTGAAGCCGCTCATCGTGAGCTTCGACCATGGCTTCTACCGCCCGAAGGTGCTGCGGAATACCGAGCGCACGGTGAAGAAACTCGGCGTCGATTACCTGCGCTTCAAATCGGACTGGCAGACGGTGAAGAAACTGATGCGCGAATCATTGATCCGCAAAGGCGACATCATGTGGCATTCCCACTGCGGCATTTTCGCCTATCCGATGCACATGGCTGTGAAATTGAACGTGCCTTTGATCATTTGGGGCGAACAGACATCCGAATATGTCAGCTACTACAGCTACGAAGAAAAAGAGCAGGTGGATGAGAAGCGGTTCAACCGCGTGGTGAATTTGGGAATCAATGCCGAAGACATGGTAGGCATGCTCGATGGCAAGGTCACGCTCCGGGATCTGGAACCCTATACCTATCCGAAGTTGAAAGATCTGCGAGCCATCGGCTACCGCAGTATTTGTCTTGGAACGTATGTCCCCTGGGATACAAAAATGCAATCAGCGCGTATTCATAAGGAACTTGGCTGGGAAGGCGACCAGGTGGAAGGCATCCCGTATGAGCGCTACTGGTACGAGAAAATTGAGGATGCGTTCCAGGGCATTCAGGATTATCTGAAGTGGCTCAAGCGTGGCATGTCGCGGATGACGCACCTGGCATCCATCGATATCCGCAACGGTCGCATGACCAGAGACGAAGGACTGAAGATGATCGAGAAATATGAGGGATACCGCCCTGCAAGTTTGGATGTGTTCCTGAAAGCGATTGATATGAGCGAGGAAGAATTCCACAAAATCGCCGCGCAGCATGTCGTAGCTCCTCATGTGATGCCTGACTGGCGAAAAATTCCCCGTGGATCGGAACTGCCCGATCAGAAAGACTGGATGATCAATATCGATCTGGAATGATACTGCTATAGTCTTTCCATGATCGTCATCGTCGATTACGGCTTGGGAAACCTGTTCTCCGTGCAGAAAGCATTTGAGATGATCGGTGCAGACGTAAAAATTTCCGGCACAGCGGAGGATATTCACGCCGCAGACCGGATCGTGCTTCCGGGCGTGGGAGCTTTTGGTGACGGCATGGATGTCCTGCGGGAAAAAGGACTCGACCGCGCCCTCACGGAAGAAGTGATAAACAAGAAAAAACCGTTCCTGGGCATCTGTCTGGGGCTGCAATTTCTGGCAGAAACCGGTGAAGAGCATGGGGAACACAAGGGTCTTGGTTGGATCAAAGGTCGCGTCCGGAAACTTGATGTAGAGAAGCAGGGGCTGAAAGTTCCGCACATCGGATGGAATGAGCTTTCGATGGTGCGAGAGAGCCCCCTCTTTGCAGACATTAAATCTGATGCGGACTTTTACTTTGTCCACAGTTACCAACTCGATTGCGGTGATCCGCAGGATCTCATCGCCACGGCGGAATACGGTGAAAAAATTACCGCAGCCGTGCAGCGCGGCAATATTTTCGCCACGCAGTTTCATCCGGAAAAAAGTCAGGACAATGGGCTGAAACTCCTGGAAAATTTTATCCGTTGGAATCCGTAAATCCCATGCTCAAAGTCCGCCTCATCCCCACCATTCTTCTCAAAGACGGCCGCATGATCAAAACGCGGCAGTTTGGGCAGTACCGCGACGTAGGAAACCCCCGCACGGTAGCCAAAGTCTACGATGCCCAGCGCGCAGACGAACTGATCTTCCTGGATATCACTGCTACGGTAGAAAACCGTCACTTCCTCTTCGATATCATAAGTGCCGTCGCCGAGGAATGCTTTATGCCGCTCACGGTAGGAGGAGGCATCCGCGACGTGGCGCAGGCACGCGAAATTCTTTCGCACGGCGCCGATAAAGTGGCGATCAATACCGCCGCAGTGGAGCGACCGGCATTCATCAGCGAACTCTCTAAGAAATTCGGCAATTCCACCGTCGTGGTTTCCATCGATTACAAAAAGAACGCCAAGGGCAAGTACGAAGTCTTCACGCATCGCGGCACGCACGCCACAGGACTCGACCCTGTTGCCTGGGCGAAGGAAGCGGAGAAGCTCGGAGCCGGAGAAATTCTTCTGACCTGCGTAGATCGTGAGGGCATGATGACAGGGTACGATTTGGAAACTCTGAAGCAGGTGACTTCCGCGGTTTCTGTTCCTGTCATCGCCTCGGGCGGCGTGGGAACCATCCAGGATCTTGTCGATGGAATCGTCATCGGAGGCGCTTCTGCCGTATCCGCCGCAAGCATCTTCCATTTCACCGACCAAAGCATCTTCAAGGCGCACTCGCACATGAAGGAGAAAGGGCTTTCAGTGCGGAAATAGCTTTTGATGACATGCATTGGCACTGCAAAACCGTCCCGCTATGCTTCCGCCATGGAAGGCACCGGACAGGCTCTCTATCGGCGCGCGAAGAAATTGATTCCCGGGGGAACGCAGCTTCTTTCCAAGCGCCCCGAGTTTCTGCTGCCGGATCAGTGGCCGGCATACTTTAGTCGCATTAAAGGAGTGGAGGTATGGGACCTGGATGGGAAAAAATACACCGACATGTGCCAAAACGGCGTGGGCGCCTGCGTGCTTGGTGCAGGCGATCCCGATGTAGATGCCGCCGTGCTGAATGCAATCAAGAATGGAACCATGTCCACACTCAACTGCCCGGAAGAAGTGGAGCTTGCGGAGCTCTTGATAGAGCTGCACCCCTGGGCACAGATGGCGCGGTTTGCGAGGTGCGGTGGCGAAGCGATGGCAATAGCCGCTCGCATCGTTCGCGCTGCAACGCGGAAGGATGTGATCGCTTTTTGCGGCTACCACGGCTGGCACGACTGGTATCTCTCGGCAAACCTCGCCGATGATCGCACGCTCGACGGGCATCTGCTTCCCGGGCTGCATCCGCTTGGCGTACCACGCGGACTCAAGGGCACCACATTCCCCTTCCGGTACAACCACTTGGAAGAGCTTGAGGCGATTGTGAAGACCCATGGCTCCTCTCTTGCGG
>VMGQ01000067.1:5393-9512 GCA_007376635.1 Candidatus Peregrinibacteria bacterium Greene1014_49 | reverse complement strand
ACCAAGTACGGCAGCGTACAAGTGGCAAATCTGGAGCCCGGAGTTGGCGGTATGGCACCGGTCGGCGGGGAAGTTTCAGAGATTTATGTGAGTGCGGGGCAGGTGGCCAACGGCAACTTCCAGGATCTGCAGGGAATTCTGGTTCACGAAGAGCGTCACACGAATCAGGTGGAATTACAGTCGGGAGAAGCAGTCACGCTGATCGTCGACGGCAAAGAGGTCACAGACGATACAGTGCTTCTGGAAGGGGACACTGAGACCAATGTCATCGATGTCACTGGATACGACCGAGGTGACCGGCCGGATGCAGTGTACGGGGAAGGTAAAGAGATTGCCGACGCAATTCGGGCACACAGTGCGGGCACGTGGAATGAGGTGCTCACACAGACAGGCGATGTTGAAGAACTTCAGAATGCTGTGTGGATCAATGGAATAGAGCAGGAGTCGCTCTCTGCAGAGGATATTGTGCAGGAGGCTGATCGAACGGGGTATATGTTCAATGAAGCCTTTATCGCTGCGCAAAATAATGCATGGGCTTCCGCGATTGAGAGTGGAAAATTAGTGGCGCAAGAGGTGCAGGAAGTGGCAGATCAACTGGGTATCGAACTTTCTTCCGCAGTGAATCTGGCGATTGCGAAGGTCGCGGCTGAGACGCGGAAGATGTATCAAGAGGGGCCGAGGACATTGGCCGCATAGAGATGTTTAACGGCCGATCAAGCGTAAAAATTCTTCCCGCGTCTTTTCATCTTTTTTGATCAATCCTTTTACGCAGCTTGTGATTGCCTTTGAATGTTGTTTCTCCACTCCACGCATCATCATGCAGAGGTGCTCGGCTTCGAGGACAACAGCAATGCCTTTGGGTTTCAGTACGCTTTCCAGAGCATCACAGATCTGCTGAGTCAGGCGCTCTTGCGTCTGGAGCCTGCGCGCGAACATGTCGATGATCCGGGGGATCTTGCTGAGGCCGATAATGTGTTTGTTCGGCACATATCCGACGTGCACTTTGCCGATGAAGGGGAGGAGATGGTGTTCACAGAGGCTGTAGCACTCGATATCGGTGACGATCACCATGCCATCGGTTTCGCTTGGAAAGAGCGTGCCGTTGACAATGGTCTTAAGGTCTTCGCCGTAACCCTTCGTCAGAAATTGAAAGGCTTCCGCTGCGCGCTTGGGGGTTTTCAGAAGCCCTTTGCGCTTGGGGTCTTCGCCGATGGCCTTGAGGAGAGAATGGAAGAGCTTGTCCATAACTCCATCATAAAGAGATGTCTGTGAGTGCACACTCCTGATCAAGGGTTTTTTCGAGCAATTCTTTCCAGGACACATGGAGTAAAGGGTGCTTCGTATTCAAATCGATCAATGCACACAGCGGCTCAAGCACAAAGCGCCGTTCATGCATTCTTGGATGAGGAAGGACGATTTGCGATTTGCGATTGATGATTTGCGATTTGTTCCCATGCAGCAGGAGATCCAGATCGATGGTGCGGGGGCCGAAGCGATAGGGAGGGGATTTCCCAAGAGCTTGCTCAATGCTTTGGAGGATGGAGAGGATTTCTTCGGGGGATTGCTGTGTTTCTGTTGCGGCAACGGCATTCAGGAAATCATCCTGGTTCTCTACTTCGCGGGCGGCGGAGCGGTAGACGGAGGAGAAGCGGATATCCGGAAAATGCTTGCGGAGCATGGCGGCAGCTTTTTGGAGATTGCTCTGGGGGGAGATGTTGCTGCCGAGGGCAAGGAGAATCGCTTGTCTGGGAGCCATGCAATCAGTATCTACTTTCTTTTGTCTGCCGGACAAAAGAAAGTAGCAAAGAAAAACCCACCGTGCGCCAGAGCCCCTCCGCCCGGCTCTGTGTCTCGCCGGGAACGCCTACAAGGATTCGGCGTTCCCGTCTCGACTTCCGCCTGAGGGCGGAAAACAGGGCCTTCCCCAACACCCCCCGTGGCGCGCGGAACCCCTCCCTAAGATGGTCTTTGAATTGTTGCCTTCACTCCTCGTACCCCCGGTAGAGGCTCCTTCCACACCGAAACTTTCACGGATTGCGGTTTGTAGGACTTCAAAACCATTGCCGCAATATCTTCTGCGAGGCACTCGATCGTTTTGCGTTCTGTTTTGGCGAGAGAGCGGACATCATTCGTCAGCTTTTCATAATCAATGCCCCTGGTGACATCATCAGATTTTCCCACAGGTGATAGATCGCCGAGGAGTTCAATCGTCACAAGAATGTGCTGCTCGGTTTTACGTTCCTCCTCCGGGACGCCGAGGCGGGTCCAGAGCTCGATGTCGGTGATGCAGAGGGAGTCCATTGGCTGTTATTGTGTGGTAGCCTCCGCATTGCGTCGTACCCCAAACAGCTCCGTCCGCTCCGCCATCGGTGTCGCGGCAATTGCCCGCGCTAGCCACTTGGTTACGGTGATTGCCGTGAACATCGAGAGGAAGACTCCGAGCCCCAAGGTGATGGCAAAGCCGCGGACGATTGAGGTACCGATCGTGAAGAGTATGGCGCAGGTGATGAGTGTAGAGACGTTTCCATCACGGATACTCGGCCAGGCCTTTTCAAATCCGGTTTCCAGGGCGATAGCAAAGCTGCGGCCACGCTTCATTTCTTCTTTGATGCGCTCGAAGATGAGAACGTTGGCATCCACGGCCATACCGGTGCTCAAGATGATGCCGGCCATGCCAGCGAGCGTAAGCACCACATACTGGCCGGAGAAGAGGAAGAGCGGGATCTTCATCAGAACGAAGTACAGGATTGCGTAGAGCAAGAGAGAGAGATCTGCGAGTAATCCCAGCAAGCGGTACACAAGAAGCATGTAGATCATCAGAAGGACGATGCCCACAGCCGCGGCCTGCATGGAAGTCCGCAAAGCATCCGCGCCGAGGGTGGCTTCTACCGTGCGCTGACCAGAGAGGAAGATCGGTGCGGGGATGGCGCCGGTATTGAGATCCTGGGCGAGAAGTCTCGCTTCATCGAAGTTCGCGCTGCCCGTAATCACGGCAGAGCCTCCGGAAATCTCCCCTTGAACCGTAGGAGCAGAGACAAGGTCTCCTCCAACAAAGATTGCCAGGCGCTTGCCGATATTGCGCTTTGTGAGTTCCTGGAAAAGTTTGCCGCCCTCGTCATCAAATAGGATCTGCACGACGGGGATATTGGTCACAGGATCGAGTGTCACCGTTGCCGAGCGGAAGTGTTTGCCGTCGAGCTGCGTATCTTTCCAACCGGTGGGCATGAGCGAGAAGAAAATAGAACGGATATAGGCAACTTCCTCGGTGCTCCGTACATCGCCCCTTTGCAAAGAACTCAGGATAGTCGCTGCACGTGAGCCGTCTGCATCGCTTGCAAGGATGAGCTCGTCGTAACTTGCGATATCGGTTGTGGTTGCCGGCACGGAGTCCGTGCGGATGATGTGGTACCCGAATTGTGTTTCCACAGGATCACTTATCTGTCCCGGCTTTTGCGTGAAGGCCACTTGTTCGAAGGCGGGAAGCATCGACCCACGACCGACCGGATCGATCTTGCCGCCAAGGGCTGCGGAATCTCCATCGGAGTAGGTACGGGCAAGACCCTCAAAACTTTTCCCTGCAGTGATTTCAGCTTTAATCTTCTGAGCCAGCGTAAGAGCTTCTTCTTTTGTGCGTTTCACTGTTTCCTTTGCTTGCGCTGCTCCTGCAAAGGCAATAAGAATGTGACTGGTATCCACTTCCGCGCGTCCGGGGACAAACGATCGGAGGAAGACCAGGCGGCTTGAACCGTCGTCCATCGTGACTGCCTGAAGATCGCCGGGCTTCATACTGCGGACTACACCTGTGACACGTGGGGGAACATTTGCATCAAGAGGGGACTTCTCATGGGCTTTGTAGGAAGCACCTTCTTCACGGGTGGCAAGAAGTCCGAAGGCTTTCGGTGCTTCATTGATCGTACGACCCGTCTGAGTCCTTGCGCGTGCAATTTCACTAAGGAAAATGCCATCGACCTCCTGCTCCGTAGGATTTCCCTCTGCATCCTGCCCGGGAACGGTGATCGTTGCATTGCGGCGAAAGACGCCAGAGCCTGGGTTCTTATTCCAAAGATCATCCAGTCCCTTCGGAAGCATGTCTCTGAAGTACATTTGCTCCCCGAGGCC
>VMGQ01000067.1:0-5358 GCA_007376635.1 Candidatus Peregrinibacteria bacterium Greene1014_49 | reverse complement strand
ACTCCCAGTTTGCCATTGACGTCCTCTGCAAGCTGCGTGAGCGTGACGCCACTTTTACTCATACGACGCTGCGCATCGGCCACGGATTTCTCCACACCCTGTTTGTATTCTTCCGTGGCTTCCGTGAACTCCTCTTTAAATTCCAGTTTGATCGTCTTTCCCACAGTCGCAATGCATTGTTGTACGTCCACGATTCCCGGACATTCCACAAGGAGGTGTTTTTCTGCACCAATGGTCGAAGGGGTGATGGTCGCTTCACTCACGCCGAGACTATTGATACGGCGTTCCAGCACCACGCGGATGGCTTCGAGAACGTTGCGTTGCTGTTCTTCAAGTGATGTCACCTGCAGCTCAAGCTCACCAATGGTTTCCGCTGAAGCTCCCTGCGCGCGCAGTTGTGCAATCTGCACTTTTAAGTCTTCTTTTTGATCGAGCATTTCCTGCTCGGAAATGCGGAAATCGAGCTGCGTACCTCCGGCAAGATCCAGTCCGAAGTGGATGCGCGGCGAGCGTAGCCCCGGTGCCCATTGTCGTAGAGATTGTGGAAGAGCGAGGAAAGCAATGAGCAGAGCGCTAACAGCAGTAATGACTGGCCAGGTGAGGGAGCGTTGAGAGGGCATGGGGGAGGGCGGGATATTTAAGGAAGTGGCGTGAAAGTGACATAGAGGCCGACATTCACATCGTCTGCAAAGACGCGGGCGAGCTCGGCTGAGGGAATGCCCGTGATGATGACATCATCCTTGAGCTCAGCGGTATCGACCTGGAGCTTAGCTACCAGGCGGCCACGCACAAAGAGGCCGATATTCTTTCCCACATTTTCCCGGAAGACTTTTCGCATGAGCTCACGACCGTCTTTTGTAAATGCGAGAGTGATCCTTCCTTTATTGTCGCGCTCTTCGGAGGCTTCTACCCATTCCAAATGCTCCTCCTGCACTCCCGTTTCCACAAATCCGCCATGCCCTTCTGCCTCGATTGTCGGGATTTCCTTCTCTTTTGCTGTGCGCATGATGCGTAATGCAAAGGGCGCAGTGAGGTCTTCCTGCAGGAGATCGCTGGCGGCCTGCGTTTCGACCGAGAAGGAAAGCTCCGGTCCCGCTTCTTTCTGGCTGATATCGAGACCCCGGATCTCCTCTCCTACGCTCTG
This sequence comes from Candidatus Peregrinibacteria bacterium Greene1014_49, assembly GCA_007376635.1. GTDB lineage: Bacteria > Patescibacteriota > Gracilibacteria > Peribacterales > Peribacteraceae > 2-12-FULL-55-11. Next base: position 4,214 of record VMGQ01000067.1, on the reverse strand, counting down.
GAGCCTGCGTTCCACGACGCGCATGACTGCAAGGGAAAGGAGTGTAAGACGACTGGGGTCTTCCGTATCGAGCTGCAAGTGGTAGGTAGACACAGATCCCCCGCATCCCGTGAGGAGAGTCATCGTTGCAACGGCAATGGAGAGCGATCTACGCATCGGCAGGGAGTGTAGAGGAAAATAGAAAATGGAAAATGGAGAATGAAGGATTGTTTTTTGTACTGCAGGAAGATGGTTTGATCTTCTGTCAATCTCCCCGGACGAGTTTCGTGCCTTTGCGGAGCATTTTTTTTTGGAGATCAATGCCTTTGAGGATGCATTCTTCATCGCAGATGCAGTTGCGGAGGTCGCAATTCTCGATGGTGCAGTTTTCAAAGAGAACGACATTTTCGAGTGTGGAGTTCCGCACAATAGTGCCGTTGCCGAGGACGACGCTGCCTGAACACTGTGCATTCTCCAGTGTTGTACTTTCACCAGTCAGAATATTTTTCCCCACAAGAGCGGTTGTTGCTTCAAGGTAGGCTTCAAAGGAACCGATATCGAACCATGGTTCGCTAAAAAGAAATGCGTCGACAGGGATATTCTGGCGCAAAAATTCCTCGAAGATGCCACCGACATTATCAGGATGTTCTTTGGCATATGCGACGAGTATTGGCAGAGTAGAGCGGGGAAGGAGGGAGCAGCCAGTGGATACCAATGTTGAACGTGGATTGAGCGGTTTCTCCTGAAAGGAGCTGATGGGGACGATTTGCGATTTACGATTTATGATTTGCGATTTGTCGATAATGACGGTTCCGAATTGCGCGGCGCGCTCGAGATCACCGATGTCGTGAGCGGCGAGAAGGGGAGTGTCGGGTCTCGCAGATTGTATAAAGGATTCTAGAGAACAGCCGAGGTAGTTATCTCCCGTGAGCAGAAGGATGTCGTCATCAATCTTTGTATCGGTGATCCATTGGGCGACCGCACCGAGGGCGCCGAGTTTGTGGTCGTCATGGCGGGTATCCTCAATAAGAATTTGCAATTGGCGATTTGCGATTTGCGATTGCCACTGGTGAAAAGCATCGGCGAAGACGGCATTGGTACTGACGGTGATCGGGATATCTTTTGGGATCTTCTCAACGAGATGCGTGAGGATTGGTTTGCCCGCAAGCGGCAGGAGCGGCTTTGGGCGGGATTCCGTGAGGGGCCAGAGGCGGGTGGCGAATCCGCCAGCGAGGATGAATGCTTTCATAATTTTCTTATCGTAAAAACCATCCCAGTCGATTGCTTCTCGGGCGAACAACCGTCACGGGAATTCCTTCCAAAGATTCCACGGATTCATCACGCTCAACAATGCCGAACACAGAAGGAAGCACGATGTAGGTAATGCCGCGGTTGCGGCAGGCAGAGAGCAGATTGAGGGATTGCTCGAGATCACTTCCCTGAATGAGATGCGTGATCTTGAAGCGCTCCAGCGTCTCCTCAAGCTTATTCAGTTTCCCGAGGACAGGGACGCCTTCGATTGTTGTATCTTTCACACCACGGCCGTCGAGGATGGCAACGGGTTTCAGTGCGCTTCGGCGCGTGTTCATGGTCTTGAGGAGCGTGCGGGATTCGCGAGTGACACCAACGAGCAATGTCGGGAAGGCGGGAGGATCACGGCGCAAAAGGCTTCGTTGTATGTATTCCCAGATGATGTGCCATAGCAGCGTTGTTCCCACACTCAGGATGAACGCGTAGACGAGAAGCATCCGACTGAAGAATTCCTTGTAGGTGAAGTAGTACCCGACCGTGAAGAGCGCGATACCCACAAGACAGGAGTAGGCGATGTAGGCGGCATTGCGGATGGTCGCCTGGTTTCGCGTCAGCGCAAACGTTCTGGTTGTGCCGAGGACGAGAAGCCATATCGGCGCGATCACCAGCGTGACAGCGAAAAATTTCCCAAAGACAAAGTCTGTGGAAAGGATTGGGCCGACTTGGAGGAAATAGGCGCTGCAGTAGGAGGCAGCAAAAACAAGGAGATCAGAGAGGAGCCAGAGGACAAGGAGAGTGCGGTGACGAAACATAGGCATAGTGTAGACGATTTGGGATTTACGATTGATGATTTACGATTGCGCAGGCAAAAATCAGAAATCAGAAATCAGAAATCGTAAATCGGTTTATTGCGTCCACGTGTAGGGAAGTTTTGTACTATCCCACGGCACCTCTCCATTCCATAGGTGTTGTCCTTCGGCAATCGTTTCTCCTCCCGGGAACACGTAGGTTTCAATCCACGCGAGTTTCATCGCAATCTTGGCGTTTGTTTCGGCACGTTTGATAAATGCGCTGCGCTGGAAGACGTAATAGGTAAGCGATTCAGCAATATCTTCAAAAGCATCCCACGATGCGTAGCCTGTCACAAAGTCTTCTGGCTTCATACCTTCTTTTTGCACATTGCTCAGTTGCCACGAGATCCGGTAAAAGACGAGGCTTGGGTCATCATTCCACATGATGTCGCCACCATCTTTAAATACACTTTCCCCCGTAGAGGGGTTTCCTTGGAAACACCCCAGATCGAGTACATGTCCGAATTCGTGGACGAAAAGAGACCGGAATTCTTGATCATCAATGTTCGTCCCCGTCATCACGATGCTTTCTTTTCCAGCCACCCCTCTCCCGCTATTCCCATCGTACCGGACGTAGAAACTTTTTAGTGCGCTATGGCATTTCTCTGGCATGATGCGAAGCATCGCATTTGCGATAGTGCGGTGTTTCAGCTGGATATCGGGCTGGTCGAAGACGGGGAGGAGATCGGGGGTGGGGAGTGGGGAGATCGTGAGATCGTGAGATCGGGATTGCGCAGACGATTGGGATTGCATTGATCCAATGGACGAAGAATTTCCGGAAATCAATTCGGCGCGGAGTGCATGGGTGGTTTTGCGCTGTTGCAGCGTGGATCGCGCGATCGATTTATAGGAACGATGACTGCTACGGATACGTCCAATCCAGACGGATGGGACACTTGCTGTCAGCTGGGATTGTGATACGCTTTTGCCAAGCGCAACGGGAGTAGCAATTCCGAGGAGCAGTGTGCCGATGAGGAAAGTAGTGCAGGGGAGTGCTCTCACGTGTGTGCTGAAAAAGGTAATATTTTATACTATAATGTTGTTTAAATGTCAAATTCCTTAGGATCTGATATATCCAGTCCTTCTATGCCATCAGAACTGCCTCAAAAGGCAGATTCTCCTGTATCTACAGTGGCCACTGCAGCAGTTGCCAGCCCCGCTGTACACCCCGGCCAGATCTACACGGTGACCATTGAAAAGTTGACCTTTGGAGGCTCAGGATTGGCTCATGTGGGGGATCTCGCGGTCTTTGTCCCGAGCACGATTCCAGGGCAGCAGGTGGAAATCGTCATCACCAAATTTCGGGGCAACTCCGCAGAGGCACGGGTGAATAAAATTATCCGAAAAGCAAAGGATGAAATCATGCCGAAATGCCAGCATTTCCACGATTGCGGCGGATGCCAGTGGCAGAATCTTCCGTACGATAAACAGATCGGATTCAAGGAAGAAATCGTTCGCGAGACTCTTGCCCATCTCACGCCCGTTGATGATGCACTCCGCGAGTCGCTTCCGGGCAGAGTGCTGAAAATCATCCCGAGCCCGCAGGTGTTTCATTACCGAAACAAACTGGAACTTTCGTTCGGGTACTCCTCCATGGATACAGAAGAAAAGGATGGGAAGAGGATTTATTTCGACAATGGTCCGACCGTAGGATTCCATCAGCCTGGGAAGTGGGATACGGTCCTCCCGATTTCTGAATGCCACCTCTACGATGAACAGATCGGACAACTTCTCGCTGATGTTCGTCGGTTTATGCAGGAGACCAAGCTTCCCGTCTATAATCCTAAAACGCATAAAGGACTCTTTCGCACCCTGCTCCTTCGTCGCGGCATCCACACGGGAGAATTCATGATCGCTTTCGTCGTGAAGGCACGGAAGAAAGAGCTCGAGCCGATTTTCCAACACTTCATGCGGTTTGCGGGACGATCAGGCCTCAAGTCATTACTTGTCATTGAAAATATGAGTCTCAATGACAAGCCCGAGGAGCCGAAAGTCCATTGCCTCGCGGGAAAACCCTTCATCACCGAGCGACTCTTTGATCTCACGTTCGAAATTTCCCCGTTCTCCTTTTTCCAGACGAACACGTTAGCAGCAGAGAAACTCTACCAAGCCATTGTCGATGGTGCGGAGATC
>VMGQ01000066.1:7371-11271 GCA_007376635.1 Candidatus Peregrinibacteria bacterium Greene1014_49 | reverse complement strand
GCAGCAATTAGGTTTACACATTCGTTTAGCGTGGAGGCATGAAATCCCACCACGCCTACCAGCTCGCTGCCATGAAAGCCGCGCTTATTAACCATGTCCTCACCGGCAAGATCTCTGTCACAGGTGCTGCCCGTTCTGTGAAGAAAAGTAGAGTCACCATCTACGATTGGATGACGCGGTACAAGACTGCCGGTCTCGACGGACTCCTGCCGAAGAAGACCGGGCTCAGGGGCAGCAAAGCGTGGAACAGATCAGCGCCGGAGACGGAAGCCGTTGTGCTCGAGATGCTCGAGCAGCATCACGATTGGAATATCTACGACATCGCCGCGCGATTACCGCAGGAGCATCGCGTGCATCCGTGTACGGTCTACAGAATCTGGAAGCGGCATCGGCAGGGCGCGGCAGCAACGAGACTGCCGCGCCCTGCTCCTCAGCGGTACGTGAAGGAACGGGTGGGAGAGGAGATCCAGATGGACACGAGTTTTCCTTGGGGGAGAGCCGCAAAGAGGGTCTGCTTCGATTGTCTCGATGATCGATCGCGGTTCGCCGTGGCGAGACTCTACGAACATTGTGACCAGGACAGCTCGATTGCTTTTCTTCAGCATGTCATCGCTCATGCCCCCTTCATCATTCGTGCCATCCGCACAGATTGCGGACGGGAATGGAGTACGCGCTTCTCCGTCGCCTGCGCACTCGCTGGAATCCAACACATCCGCAATGAGCCGTACCATCCCGAGCACAACGGGAAGATTGAGAAGTTCCACGACGGACTCAAGTACCGCTGCTTTTATGTGTACCTCCATCCATCAGACTGCATGGAGCAACAAAACAGTGATCTCCAGCAATGGCTCGTCTGGTACAACTACCACAAGATCCATCTCGGTATGGGCATGGATCGGAAAACACCTGCAGAAGTCGTCTTTCAGAGCCTTCTTTCGGAATCCTCTTGTGTAAGGTTAATGCTGCAACCTAACATATTTCGCCATTGGATGTTTAATGTTGCATGGCGTTCGCACATTGATGGCGCCGCACGCCAGTAGGCGATGCGGCTAGATGATTTTATTGCATGGGCCGCCAGCCGCACCACCTACCGGTGTGCGGCGTAAAATTGGTGGGTCACAAATCAATGCCTAAACACCCTAATCCCAGTCGTAACCATCGCAATCCCCAATTCATTCGCCTTTGCAAAGACCTCTGCATCCCGGATCGATCCTCCCGGTTGGATGATCGCCGCAATGCCGTGCTTGGCTGCCTCTTCCACAGAGTCCGGGAATGGGAAAAAAGCGTCACTGGCCATCACAGCTCCTTTGGCACGGTCTCCCGCGCGCTTCGCTGCGATCCAGGTGCTATCCACTCTGCTGGTCTGTCCGCAACCTATTCCCACGGTCACCAGATCTTTAGCAAAGACGATCGCATTGCTCTTTGCATGCTTTACGACTTTCCAAGAAAAAAGCATGTCGACGATTTGTTCCTTGGTCGGTTTTTTATCGGTGACGCAGGTTAAATCTTTTTCGGTCACGACACTAGTATCGGGGTTTTGGATCAACATTCCCCCCAAAATAGAACGGTAGAGTTGCTGGTTGCTGATTCCTGTTTTCTGATACTCGATAGCGCGGATTTTTGGCTTCTGTTTGAGGAGTTCTATGGCTTCAAGATCAAACCCCGGAGCGATGATGACTTCGGCAAAAATTTTCTGGTCGATGATTTTTTGGATGATTTCTTCCGTACACGGTTCATTCAGCGCAACGACAACACCAAAAGCGGAGAGCTTGTCCGTGTCATACGATCTCTGAAATGCCTCGGCGGTCGTTCCATTACTGGCAACTCCACTCGGATTTGCGTGCTTGATACAGGCAGCGGTCGGTTCAGAAAATTCCNNNNAAATTCCTGCACCAGATTCCACGCGCCATCGGCATCGAGAAGATTCAAATAACTCATTGGTTTTCCAGCTTCCTCCTGGATGATGCGCCATGGGCGAGACGTTCCATACAAATCAAAATATTTTCCCCACTGGTGGGGATTTTCTCCATAGCGAAGCGTTGTTCCGTTACCGAGCATCACACCATGGAAGGTTCCACCGGAGAAAGTTTCAGCAATCAGTGCGTCGTACGCTGCCGTACATGCAAATGCTTTTACAGCTAACTCTTGCCGCAATTCTATCATCGTTCCAGAATTTTCAATCGCAACGATCACCCGATCATAATCTGCATGATCACACACAACAGTCACAAATGTAGAATTCTTTGCAGCACTGCGCAGAAGGGTGGGACCGCCGATATCAATTTGTTCGATAAGGGAGGATTGTTCCTTAGTTTTCTTGAGAGTTTCCTCAAACGGATACAAATTCACACACACCAAATCAATCGGTTCGATTCCCTGCGCGGTTGCCTCTTTCCTATCCGATGGGGTATCTCTGCGCATAAGAATGCCTCCCATAATTTTCGGATGCATCGTTTTCACGCGACCACCGAAGCACTCGGGAAATTCCGTCACTTCTTCCACCGCAGTTACTGCAATCCCCGCATCCATCAGTGTTTTCTGCGTTCCACCCGTGGAAAGGATCTCCCACCCACATACGGTGAGTCTTCGCGCGAAGTCGACGATGCCGGTTTTATCCGAGACGGAAAGGAGAGCGCGGGGCATATCGTGAGTGGTGAGTCGTGAATTGCAGCACCTTCATACAGGTTTATAGGCCGCAGCGCTATAATTGCCGATTTTGCCTTTTTCTGCTATAATTTTACCAAATATCCACTCCATGTCCGAACAGAAAACTGCCACGGGCGAAGGGGCAAAGAGTCGCACAAAGCGCATTCTTATCATTGAAGATGAACGTCCACTCTCTCATGCGCTGGAACTCAAATTCACCCATGAGGGGTTTGAGTGTATGGTTGCGAATAATGGCGCAGAAGGATTGAAAGAAGCAAATACTGGAAAGTATGCGGTTATTCTCCTCGATCTCATTATGCCGGAGATGGATGGATTCACCTTTCTTGAGCAGTTGAAAAAGAAAACGCCCGTTATCGTGCTTTCCAATCTTGGACAAACCGAAGATAAAGAACGAGCCAAAGCGCTTGGAGCCAAGGATTATCTCGTAAAATCCAACACTCCGATTACGGAGATTGTAAAAATCGTCAAAACCCTACTCTAATCCCATGGCTCTTACAGATATAGATATCGGCAAAATTCTCCTGGAAGAAAGCTACCTTTCCGATGCGGAACTGACAGACGCGCAGAAAACAGCCAAAGATCATCACGCACCACTCCTCAATATTCTCATTGAGCAGGGACTCATCACGGAGACACTATTCGAAAGTGCACTGTGTGAGTTTTACAAATTGGAATTTCATGATCTCCATGCAGACCCTCCCACACCGGATATGGTCGGGTTGCTGCCGGAGGCAGTCGCAAGAAAGTACAATGCGATTATCGTTGGCAAGGACGGAAATTCCGTCACCGTCGCGACATCTGATCCCACAGAGCCCACCCTTGCGGATGCGGTGAAGGCGAACTTGGGGAAGAAAGATGGGGATGCTATTATTGCGGGTGACAAAAACACCAAGGTTTCAAGAGCCAAGGGAACAAGCGTATTTACATTACATTCCAAAAAGGCGGATGCGGTTCCGGCATTCAGCGGCAAAGTGAAAATCGTCTATGCAGGGCAAACATCCATCGATGCGACGTTCCATGCGTACCGCAAGCCACTTGCTACTCGCTTTCAGCAAATTATCGAGAAGCAGGGGAAGGTGGCTCCGGGCATTCTCGAGGAAATCATCAATGATGCCATCGAGCTTCGTGCATCCGACATCCACTTCGAGCCGCAAGAGAAAATGACGATTGTCCGCTTCCGTGTGGACGGTGTGCTGCATGAAGCCGGACGCATCCCGAAGGCATACTACGAAG
>VMGQ01000066.1:586-7312 GCA_007376635.1 Candidatus Peregrinibacteria bacterium Greene1014_49 | reverse complement strand
CCGTCGGCAAGATGGATGTGCGCGTTTCCATCGTCCCGGTCGTTGATGGCGAAAAGATCGTGATGCGTTTACTTGCTTCCTACGTTCGTTCGATCACGCTTACAGAACTTGGATTTTCCGAAACACACCAGAAGATTCTCACGGAAGCCGTGCACATGCCCTACGGCATGGTACTCACCACAGGACCGACCGGGTCAGGGAAATCCACAACACTCACCGCGCTTCTCAAAATGCGCAACACGCCGGATGTGAATATCTCCACCATCGAAGATCCGGTGGAGTACAAGATCGCGGGAGTGAACCACATTCAGGTCAATACTGAAGTGGATCTGACCTTTGCCGCGGGTTTGCGCGCTCTTGTACGCCAGGATCCCAATGTCATTCTCGTCGGTGAAATCCGTGATGGCGAGACTGCTGATATCGCCGTGAATGCCGCGCTCACCGGTCACTTACTCCTCTCCACATTGCATGCCAACGATGCGCCAACGGCCGTTCCCCGTCTTCTTGAAATGGGCGTGGAACCATTCTTGCTCGCATCAACTCTTAAGGTAGTGATTGGACAGCGCCTTGTACGTCGCATTTGCCCGCATTGTCGCACGAGTTATTCCTGTTCCATTCATGATGCGCAGAAGATGTTTAAAGGTGCAAATAAATTCTTCCCGAATCGCGGATCGGTCACGCTCTATAAAGGAAAAGGCTGTGACGGCTGCGGAGGAACAGGATTCCGCGGACGTATCGGTATTTACGAATTGCTCGCAATCACCCCGGCGATCGAAGATCTCATCATCAAACATGCTTCGAGTACCGATCTCAGCATACAAGCAAGAAAGGAAGGGATGCATACGATGTTTGAAGATGGCTTTGAAAAAGTGCTCTCGGGAATGACCACCATTGAAGAGCTGAAGCGCGTCGCCGCGCCTCCGGACATTCTTTTCAGCAAGCATGGTAAAAAATAAAGCCCGCTCCGGCCGAACCCCTCACACATTCTGGAGCCGCATTGCGGGAGCATTGGGTCTACACACGAAGAAGATCGTTGCTGCCAAAACGCCGATACACGTGGCTCGGAAAATGAAAAATACAAGGAACAAGAAGCATACAAAACATAAGAAACATGGAAGAAAGGATGCGAAACATTGGCGTCACCCCACAAAGAAGACAGCAAGGCACCGCACGCACCACATGTCCATCCGCAAATCGCCGACTCATGTCGGCAGAGCGGTTTCTGTCGCATCATCCGTGCGTTCCCAGACAACGTTCCACATTCCCCGCCCACATCTCCCACGCATTCTCTTCACAGAGATTGAGCTTCCATCCTTCACCCTCCCAAAATTTCACCGGAAGAAGCAGGAACCCAGAATGATGATTTCTGCAGAATCAGAAGCAGAAATACCAGATGCCGCGCAAAATATCGTTGGGATTGATGCACCGAAGACGGATCTCGCGGATTTGCTTTCGGGGGAAGAGGCCACTGAGGGAATCAAAACAAAACCCAAAAAGAAAAAAGTGGAGGAATCTACAGACATTGTGCCAGATCTTCTTGAAAAAAAGACGGAAGAGGGAAAAACACAGAGCCCTGAAGGAAGCCGGAAAGAGGCAATCAATGCGGATGTTCTCGCTGCCGCCGTCGCCGCGAAACGCAAGAAAATTCAAGCCGCGGAAATGGTCATCCAGGCGCCGATTTCCCGCGGGAAGAAGGTGGAAACCAAGGCCAAAGAAAAAAAGTCCGAGGTTCCCGAGCCACCAACAGAAGAGCAGATGCTCCAGGCGATGGAAGCACGTACCAAGCGGGAGAAGAAGAAAGGAATCACGGCATTTTTCCGCTCGCTCAATTACATGGGTATGGGCAAGCACTGCTCCGCATTCATCCAGAATCTTGCGATGATGCTCAATGCAGGACTGCCTCTTATCGAAGCACTCCAAACGATCCAGGAAGAGCTTCGATCGAAGGCTATGCGTACTGTGGTGCAGCGGATTGCGGATCTCGTCGAGGGAGGAAATCCTCTATGGGTTGCCATGGATGAGCAACAAGTTTTTTCTCCCTATGAAGTTTCCCTCGTGCGCGTCGGCGAAGAGGCGGGAAACCTCGCGCGGAATATGGAATATCTTGCCATCCAGCAAGAGAAGGACAGGAACCTCCGACAAAAAGTAAAGATGGCGATGATCTATCCAACAATCGTTCTTGTGCTCATGTTCATTGTCGTCATGGGGCTTGGGATTTTCGTTCTGCCGAATCTTATCCAGGTGCTCTATGCACTCAATGTTGAGTTGCCACTCTCGACACGCATTGTCGTCGCGTTCACCGAATTTATGCAGAAGAGCGGAATGGTCACAGGTGCTGCGATTATCGGAGCATTCATTACTCTCCTCATCCTTACGAAGTACACGGGGTTTAAGGTGATAACACAGTGGTTTATCTTCCGGATCCCCGGCATTGGCAGTCTCGCAAAAGAAGCATCTATTGCACGCTTCGGCGTTATTCTCGGAGGGCTTTTGCAGTCGGGCGTTCCTTTGGTTTCAGCTCTCGATTCCATGGTGGAAGTGACGACTGTTATTTCCTTCAAACGTTTTTACAAAAAACTCCGCGATCGCGTGGTTGTGGGTGATTCTTTTGCAACCTGTTTCCACACCATCCGCGGCAGCCGGAAAGTACTTCCCATTTCCGTTCAACAGCTCATCATCACAGGGGAGAAGTCGGGAGCACTCAGCGATACTTGTCTCAAAGTTGCCCAGATTTATGAGCGCAAAGCCGAGGATACCGCCGCAAAATTGCCGGTGATTCTCGAGCCCGCGTTGCTCCTGTGCATCGGAGGTCTTGTTGGGTTTATCGCATTTTCGATCATCGTGCCGATCTATTCGGCGGTAGGGAATGTCAGTGGAGGATAATGGTATGGTATGTGTGTGAAGCATTCCGCATTTACCATCATCGAAATCCTTCTCGCGATGAGCATCATTTTTGTTGTTGGCGCTCTCTCCATTCCCTCGTACCGGTATTACTCCATCGTCAATGATCTGGAGCGATCTGTTGACCAGGTGACGCATGGGCTGCACCGCGCGCGGTTGCTTTCCGAGCTCAATGAACAAGATAGTGTATGGGGATATCACGTTGCATCTGGGATTGTTTTCAAGGGGAAAATCTATGCAGATCGCGATGCGGGATTTGATGAAATGCAGCCGTTACCAGCCACCATCACTTCATCGGGATTGCCAGAAGTGTCTTTCGCAATACTCACCGGCGAGCCGAGTTCCACAGGATCCATCATTCTGACAGCAGTGAACGGTATGCAGCGAACAATCACCGTGCAGAGTGGTCCCGTCCTCATTGCTGGAGAGGAAGCAGAAGACAGTGATTTCCTGACGATTTGCCATTATTCCGGAGGAGGTGAACCGCATACCATCAAGATTCCCGAGTCCGCCTGGCCGGCGCATCAGAGAAATCATGGGGATACATTGGGGGTGTGTCCGGAAGATGAGGATGATGATTGATTAGTTTGGTTTAAATGCCCGTATCAGATAATTATACCGTGGATCATGCGGCACATCACCCATAGGAATTCTTTCCGCGTGGACAAATCCGAGTTCGGTGAGACGTTTGATCATCACGGGTGCCGGGTACATCCAGCGGTGCAGATCATAGTCTTCTGTCTGGTCGGATTTATACTTCCCAAATAAGTGCTGGTTTGTCACTGCGAGATCTTCCCCCTCCAGAACCCCATGGGCAATCGCTTCAATATCGGGTGTGGAGACTCGAAGCATCCCCCCCGGCTGAAGCACGCGAAAAAATTCCTTGAGCACATGATCGACGTGTGGCTTGCGGAGATGCTCGAGCGTCGCAGCGGAAAATACTTCAGCGATTATCCCGTCATCAATCGGAAACTGCTTCGTAATATCAAATACAAGATCAACACTCGGCATATCGACAATGTCGACATTGAGAAATTCCCCCGGTCTATACGGATTGCGGCCACCACATACATCGATCTTGGCTCCCCGGAATCCTTTTTCACGCCAATCTTCGGTGCGCAGAGAGCATCGCGCTTTGGTAGCACGGTCTTTCGCCCATCCCCAAAGGAAGCGGTAGCGACGGATACGCGGGTAGATGCGATCAAGGAAGGATTGCACGAGTCTATTCTATCAGCAAAACATTCCATTGCCTTCCAAAACAAGAGGGGTACGCTTTATCTCCGGTATGCGTCGTTCCGGATTCACTCTCATTGAAGGATTGCTGACCATCGCCATTATGGGTGTGGTTACTGGCGTGTCTATTCCTATGTACCACAAATACCAGGAACGATCCTGTGTGCAACTCGCAGCGGAAAATGTAGCGCAAGGCGTGAGTCGCGCGCGCTTACTTTCACAATCCAGCGAAGGAGATTCCGGATGGGGATACTCTGCAGAACATGGAATTCTTTTTAAAGGTGCAAGCTATGCGACGCGTGATCCCAACTTTGACGAGTCCTATCCCGTCGGTGACTGCGCAGAGCTTTCTGGCATTTCCGAAGTGGCATTCCAAAAACTCACGGGTGATCCGATCACTGCGGGAACAATTGCAATTGCCAACGGAGATGCATCTGCGGACATCGAAGTGGATGATGACAGCGGATCAGTATCCACGGATGACGATGAGTTGGTGATCTGCCACTATCCACCAGGGAATTCCACGAATAAGAACACTATTACTGTGCCTGATAACGCATGGCCGGCTCATCAGAAGCACGGCGACACGATCGGTGCGTGTCCGGGAAGCAGTGCGCCATCCATTGCATCGTCGACTGCATCGAGTGTTTCCAGCGTTGCCTCCTCAGCAGGCGGCGGAGGCAGTAGTAGTACACAAGGAACGTGCCAAGATCGGTTCAGCGTGGCAGCAAACGGCACAATCACAGCCACAGGTCCTGTGAGTGCTACGTTCCGCGTTCTGGGATCCCAAATTACCTACGGCAGCAATGGGCCAGAAGTAAATGTGTACGTAAGTGCTAGCACCAATGGAGGCAGCAGTTGGACGTCGCTCTATAGCGGCGCGGATGTGGATGGTGGCGAACAGCAAACCCTTACAGGTCTCGTCTCCGGCAGTAGTGTCCTTGTGCGTGCCCGTGGCTACTACACCTCGTGGTTCCGCACACGGTTCGATCAGACATATTCCACGCCGGATGCAACCGGTCACCTCGTCGTTCTCCGCGACGGCCAAAGTCCTCCGAGTTATCCGGCATTCAGTAATCAGTCTTCATTGGCAGACTTCCTCGACGATATTTTGGACGCCCAGGGGAAAATTGATATCGGCCAATATGATGTGGTGATTATCGGCGAGCTTGGTGTGAGTAATCTCAACAGTAATTCAAACGCGGTGGATTTCCAGGACATCGTGATCCTGGTGTCGTTTACAATGGCGGGATCTTGTTGAAACGATTTGCGATTTATGATTTGCGATTGCAATGCTGTAAATCGCAAATCATAAATCGCCAATTGTAAATCCGTGCTGCTAGGATGAGTAGGTGAGTCGTGTCCCACATTCGAATCGTCCTGCTTTCCTTCTGGTTGAGGCATTGCTTGGCGTTGCCATTTTCGCGATCACGGCTGTGGCCGCATACGGCATCCTGCTGCAGGGGCAGCAAGCATCCATCGGCGGAGGCAATCGCGTGCGTGCGACTCTCCACGCTGAGAGGGCTTTGGAGGCCGCGCGAAGCATGCGGGACGGTAGCTGGGCATCACTCACCGCTGGCGCGCACGGAGTCGCCGTAGGAAGTAATGGACTTTGGACATTCAGCGGATCGCAGATGACTGTAGATCAATTCACGACAGCATTGACCGTAACGTCATTGTCTTCCGACAGAGTTGAGCTTTCCGCCAAGACGAGCTGGAACCACGGCGTGAACGGATCGGGGTCCGTTACGCTTTCTGCTGAACTTACAGATTGGCGCAAATCACTCGGTGGGAACTGGACCAATATCAGTCTGCAAGGAAGTTATGTGGACAGCGACACTCCCCTCTTTAATGATGTCGCTATCAAAGGGGATTATGCGTTTGTTACCTGCGAGAATGCTGATGACTGCGAAGGCTTATTTGTCTTTGATATTTCCAATCTTGCTGCTCCTGCTCGCGTCGCAAGCTCCTTCGATCTAGGGGAATACGGGTATGACCTCGCGGTGAAGGGCAACGTTCTCTACGTCCTTACCGAGGACAACAACGCCGAAATTCGCGCATACGACATTTCCTCTCCCACATCTCTTTCCGCTTGGAATCTCATTACTAGTTATAATCTCCCTGGATCAGGGTTGGGGCGTAGCATGCTTATCAATGGCAACACACTGTATGTCGGCGCGAATGAATCCAATGCAGCATCCAGAGATGAGTTCTACACCTTTGATGTAACGAATACCGGAAGCATCGTGCTCAGAGATTCCCTTGATGATTCGGGTTCCATCCAAGATATTTCCATACGCGGTACGACTGCGTATCTCGCCAGCACCGCGGACACCTCAGAAGTCCGCGTCGTGAATGTCGCCAATCCCGCAAATATCAGTTTTCTCGGAGGCTATAACCTGACAGATGTTCATAACGTTCTTTCGGTCTACGCATTCGGTACGGGTACGCTGATCGGGCGCACAGGAGGATCGGCAATCGACGAACTCGTCCGTTTCTCATGGAGCAGTGGCGTTCCTTCAGCTCCCCCTGGGCCGTGGTATCGCGAAATGGGTGGCAACACTGAAGCAATGGCGATGGATCCCAGTGAAT
>VMGQ01000066.1:0-563 GCA_007376635.1 Candidatus Peregrinibacteria bacterium Greene1014_49 | reverse complement strand
CGCAGTTTTTGTCGCGACGACGAACACCACGAAAGAATTGCAGGTGGTGAACGGCCGCAATACCAGCCTCACGGAATTCGCCAGTTACAATACTGCAACCGGTGATGGACGTGGCATCACCTACAATGCCACATTGGATCGCCTCTTTATGACGACGAACAAGGCATTGCTTATTTTCCAGCCTGCCACGGGTTCGTGGACATGCCCATGAAAAAATTATTGTTGCGATTGTCGGCAGGGATTCACGCTCTGCGGGAGACGGCACAGCGTGCCGTCTCTACGGAGGATATTTCCGGCAGGGATGGGTATGTGTTTTTGATTAGTGTCATCTTTGTTGGTGCGATTGCCATGTCGACCGCAGCAACACTCGTGGTTCTTGGGATCGGTGCGCAGCGCAGCGGGCGCGTGTATGCGCAGTCGTCGCAAGCACTGGTCAATGCCGAAACATGTGTTGAACGTACGCTACAATCTCTTCGTACATCCCTTAGCTATGCCGGCAGTGAGACAATCACCCTTGCAAACGGCACATGCGAGATCAAGGCGATTGGCGGGAGCGGTAATTT